>JAZSCC010000112.1:0-9395 GCA_045602685.1 Acutalibacteraceae bacterium
CAAGGAGTTGCTGTTTGGACTTGTCTTCCTAAGACCGCTTGGCCTCCGACTTATAAGAAATAGTTTACGGTGTTAAGGATTTCACCGCTAACACCATCTTAGCCGGTTTCATTACCAACGTGTATGCAGAGTGGAGCTTAAAGCCCGGTGTTATTGAAATTGAAGTTAATACCAACATTGCTGAATATGATAATAAATATACTACCTTTATAGCATATCCCGGTCAGCCGATGAATAATTTCCCGGCTGAGAAGCCTGCTATGGCAGGACAGGAATTTGTCGGTTGGTACTATGATACAGGATTTACTAAGCCGGTTGACGTTAATGTTGCTCCTTCAGCCAGTGCAAAGATTTATGCTAAATGGGGAAAGAGTAATTTCATTTGCGACTTTGATGAGTATACGGTTATCGGTCAGTCCGCACGTGCAAAGTATATTCTTGACCAGGCCGACAATAACTACCTCGATTGGCACGTTGGCTGGGCAACCACTAACCTTCAGGATACAACCACATACTTTGCCTCTGCAATAAATAAATATGGTACTCAGTATCAGATTATTGAAGGTAATGAGTATACTATCACATTTAAGTATAAATTGCTTGAGGGTAGTGTTAGTGTTTGTGCTATAGCCAATAGCCCTGATTATAGCTGGGAGGGCCGTGGTGTTCAGAGTGTCGGAAGTCGTCCGGTAGTTGTGTTAGACAGTGCTGACCCTGATAATTGGCAGACCGAATCTATTACCTTTACTGCCAAACTTAATAATGCACAAAATAATGCTCTTGCATTAGGTATTGCAAACTTTGGTCATATACTTATTGATGATATCGTTGTTGTTTCAGATTTCAATAATATGAACATTTACGGTTCAGCTATCATCTTTAATACTGATGGCGGTAAGGAACTTAATCCGATATCTGATAAACCCGGTGCTAAAATTGTATTACCGACTCCTTCTAAACCCGGTTATAAGTTCTTAGGATGGTATACAGATAAAAGTTGTCAAAACAAGTTTACCGAAACTGTTTATGGCACCGAAACGGTAGTTTTATATGCAAAGTGGCAGCTTGGAAAATACGTTGAGAGTTTTGAGGAATACCCCAATAGTATTAAAAATACCGGAATAGCCGCGGCATATCAGTTGTATGACAGTAAGTCTACAGGATTCGATAAATCTAATGTTTACAGCGGAGAAACTTCTCTCTTCCGCAAGGGCAATTCAGCTGGTGTTAAGTCATTTACAACTGCAAGAAGTAATGAGTTAGCACTTACTAAGGGTGATACCTATACTATTAAGATGTACGTTAAGCCAACAACTATTGGCGATGCAGCAGGTAATATTTCGTTGATTAACCTTACAACCAATACAGGAATCAATAGTCCTGTCAGCTCTGAGGTTATTAAAAGTGTTGCCGACCTTAAGGTAGGAGAGTGGAATCTTGTTACCTATACTTTCGTAGCAACAACTGAGTATGTAGGTATTTCAACTACTGCTAAGAACGATATGTACATTGATGAAGTTTCTGTAACTCTTAAGGGTTACACAGGCTCCGCTAACACCGGTGACTCTTCTGTCAACCCGTTTGTTATCGTAGCACTCGTAATCCTCTGCGCCGGAGCACTTCTGATTACCGGCAAAAAGGTTTTCTCTAAATAATTGTCTTACCTTTCATTTTCACCGTCCCGCCTATAACGGGGCGGTGAGTTTTTTCTTTTTGTGGTTTACATATTTGTTTTGATTGACAAAACAAACAAACGGCATTATAATGTTTGTGTATAAAATTTTACGTCACAGTTATGTTTGATTGGAGAAATATAAATGGAATGGATGTCACTTAATACATTAAGAGAAAAATATCTTTCATTTTTTGAAAGCAAGGGCCATTTAAGGTTGGGTAGCTTTTCATTAGTGCCGGATAATGATAAGTCTTTGCTTTTGATAAATTCCGGAATGGCTCCGATGAAAAAGTTTTTCACCGGTGAGGTAACTCCTCCCCGTAACCGTGTAACAACTTGTCAGAAATGTATTCGCACGCCTGATTTGGAGCGCGTTGGTCATACCGCACGTCACGGTACATATTTTGAAATGCTTGGAAACTTTTCATTCGGTGATTATTTTAAGGATGAGGCAATAGAATGGGCTTGGGAATTCTTAACTAAAACATTGGAAATTCCAGAAAACCTCTTATGGCCGAGTATTTATGAAAATGATGAAGAGGCTTATTCTATTTGGAAAGATAAAATAGGTGTGCCTCAGGAACATATTGTTCGTTTAGGTAAGGAAGATAATTTCTGGGAGCACGGTTCCGGTCCTTGTGGTCCGTGTTCAGAGATATATTTTGACCGCGGCGAAAAGTACGGATGCGGTTCACCTGACTGTAAGCCGGGGTGCGACTGTGACCGCTATATGGAAATATGGAATAATGTTTTTTCACAGTTTAATAATGACGGAAACGGTAATTATACCGAGTTAAAACAAAAAAATATAGATACAGGCATGGGACTTGAGCGCTTAGCTTGTGTCTTGCAGGGTGTTGATAATCTTTTTGAGGTTGATACCGTTCGCAATATTCTAAACGAAGTTTGCCGAATCGCCGGTGCCGAGTATGGCAAGGATACTAAAAAGGATGTATCTATTCGTGTTGTTACCGACCATGTTCGTGGCGCAACATTTATGATTTGTGACGGAGTTTTGCCGTCTAATGAAGGTAGAGGCTATGTTCTCCGCCGATTACTTCGTCGTGCCGCACGTCACGGAAAACTTTTGGGCATAAATAAGATGTTTCTTTGTGATATTTGCGATAAGGTTATCGGAGAAAATAAGGGAGCATATCCTGAAGTCTTGGAAAAGTCCGATTACATTAAAAAGATTATTTCCGTTGAAGAAGAAAATTTCAGCAAGACTATTGATTTAGGTCTTAAAATGCTTGAAGAAATTACGTCTTCGGGTAACACTAAGGTGTTGTCCGGCGCCGATGCGTTTAAGCTGAATGATACTTACGGTTTCCCGATTGACCTTACTAAAGACATCTTAGAGGAAAAAGGCTGGACAGTTGATGAGGATGAATTCAGACGTTTGATGCAGGAGCAGAAGGACCGCGCTCGCGGTGCACGTAAAGCTGCAGACGGTGAGTCCTGGAAAAGTAATGAATTGAGCTTCGACGGTATTTCAGCAACCGATTTTGTCGGCTATACCGTAACCGAGTGTGACGCCAAAATATTGGGCATTGTGGTCGATGGAGAAGCAAAAGAATCCGCTGTAACGGGTGACAAATGTGTCATCGTTCTTGATAAAACGGTTTGTTATGCCGAAAGCGGCGGTCAGGTTGGTGATGAGGGTACTATTTCGGGTGACGGAATTGGTATAACTGTTGAAAATACCAAGAAAAACGCCAGCGGAATCTTTATGCATTTTTGCACAGTACAAAGCGGGGAGATTTCGGTTGGAAGTACGGTTACGGTTGCTTTTAACGGCAGGCGTAAGCAGGCAATTCGCCGCAACCATACTGCAGCGCATCTTTTACAGGCTGCTTTGCGTAAGGTTTTGGGCACCCACGTTGAGCAGGCCGGTCAGTTAGTAAACGATTTGGCTGTTCGTTTTGACTTTACTCATTTTTCTGCGCTCACCTCAGATGAAATAAGACAGGTTGAAGAAATGGTTAATACCGTTATTTTGGATGCGATTGAGGTTGATAACCGTGAAATGCCGATAGATGAGGCAAAGTCTATGGGGGCAATGGCTTTATTTGGTGAAAAATACGGCAGTGTTGTCAGAGTTGTAAATGTACCGGGATTCTCGGTTGAACTTTGTGGCGGTACACACGTTAAAAACACTGCGCAGATTGGTGCATTTAAGGTCGTTTCCGAATCGTCAGTCGCCTCAGGCGTTCGACGTATTGAGGCCGTTACCGGTGCGGGAGTTTTGGCGTTGTTGCAAAAATATGAAGACGAAATAGGTGCGGCTGCCAATGTTTTAAAACTCAATAATCCTGCCGAACTTACACAAAAATGTGAACAACTCTCAAATGAATTAAAGGTTGCACATCGAGAAATTGAGGTTTTAAACTCTAAGATTGCAGGATTTAAGGTTGATGAGTTGTTGGCATCGGCTAAACAAATAGGTGATGTCAAGTTGATTGTTGCGGAGTTTTCATCCGTCGGAAGTAATACATTGCGTAGTATGGCTGATAAAATACGCGACAAAAGTCCCGATACCGTTGCAGTATTTGCCGATAGGAACGGTGAGTCGGCAACCTTTGCTGCAACTGTCGGTAAGTCGGCAATCGAGTCCGGAATTATGTCGGGCAAGGTTGTATCGGCAGTCGCCGAAATTGCCGGAGGTAAGGGCGGCGGACGTCCTGACTTTGCAATGGCCGGTGCTAAGGATGTAAGTAAAATTACTGAGGCCTTGGCTTCAGTCGAAAATATTGTAAAATCAATGTTACCGTAATTTGCTTGTTTTATTAATTAAGGAGTTTTTATGGATTGCTTATTTTGTAAAATAGCAGCGGGTGAAATACCCTCTACTAAAATTTATGAAACTGAAAATGTGTATGCTTTTGCTGATATCGACCCAAAGGCACCTTTTCATGCGGTTATAATTCCCAAAAACCACATTAAATGTGCAGATGAAATTACGACTGAAAACAGCGGAGTTATCTCTGAAATTTTTGAGGTCATTGCCGCTATATCAAAGCAGGAAAATTTGACCGACGGGTATCGAATTGTTAATAATTGTGGCCGTGACGGAGGTCAAACTGTAGGACACTTGCATTTTCATATGCTTGCCAAACGCTCTTTAGAGTGGCCTCCGGGCTGATTGAATAAATTAATTTAAGGGGGAAATTTTAATTATGCAAAAATATTATGAAATGAGTATTGCAGGACTTAAGAGAAGGTTGCCAATTTGTACTGTAAGTGATAAGCTTGATATAGCTGCATTTATTATTTTCGGCGATGTTGAGGTTACAATTGCCGCCGCAGGTGAGTTATTGAAAAAGGTAAAGGATTTTGACGTAATAGCAACCCCCGAGGCAAAAAGTATTCCGTTGGCATATGAGCTTTCGCGTCAGACTGGTAAACCATATGTTGTTGTTCGTAAGGGTCCTAAGGTTTATATGCGTGACCCTATTTCGGTTGATGTTACCTCTATTACCACTCAGCATCAGCAGCATCTTTATTTAGGTGCTGATGAGGTTTCTTTGATTAAAGGTAAAAAAGTATTGATTTTAGATGACGTAATCAGCACCGGTGAGTCGTTGGAGGCTATGAAGAAACTGATTACGATGGCAGGCGGAATTATTGCCGACTGCTGTGCGGTTTTAGCCGAGGGTGATGCTGCTAAGCGCAGTGATATTGTGTTCCTCGAACCGTTACCGTTATTCTTTAAGTAAAAGTCAACGGGATATCCAAGGAAACTTGGATATCCCGTTTTTTTATTATTAAATTTACGATTTTTGTTGTTTACTTAATCGTCGCATTCTTAAAATATAGGCAACAAAAACGGTACCCAAAAAAACTGTGACAGCGGCGGAAATTCCGAGTTTGATGAGATTTTCGTGAAGGCTTTTTGTGTATTTTGCAATTTGTGCATTACTTTGAGCGTTTTTATATTGATACTTTTCCATCATTTTATAATATTCGTCAGCAGATTCATAGTTACCGTTTAAATAACTTTCTTCCCAAAGCGCCAGATATTGTTCGTAGGAGTGGTTGTTTGACATATAGTCAACATTTCTTTTAATGTCGTCGCGCTCTAAGTAATAGTGACCGCAAATTCCGGCAAACACAATTGTCACTATTAATGATGCGGCGGTTAAAATTATAAAGGCAAATCGCCAAAGACCGTGCTTTATAATAAACTCACGAATGATGAGAATTGCATAGCGAATATGCCAAAACATCGGTATGGGCTCGTGCTCATAGGCTACAGCCTCTTCATAACGGCGTTTAACCGAAGCAGAGGTAAGTATTCCGAAAACAATTACCGGGCAGGCACCTATAAACCACGCAACAGAGATAAAACTTCCAAAATACATAAAAATCATGGAAACAACCATTACAATGATTGACAGAAAGGTCAGGACAAGGCCGGTAATATACCAGAATTGTTTTTTATAACCTACGAAAAAATTCTTAGCCCAATCAAATAAGGGATTGTGCTTTTTTCTGTTTTTTTTCATAAAACATCCTTAATAGTTTATATTTTACTATATTATATAACAATAAAATCTTTAAGGCAATATCTTTTAAAATGAAGATGTAAACTATTTATAAATTCTATCGAAATATTAAAAAACTTATTGAATATAGAACAAAAGTTTGGTACAATAAAATAAAGTATGTAATTTGGCAAACCAGGGCTTTCTTTGAGGAAAGTAGTTAAAGGTTTGTTTGGACTGCAACCGTTTGTGTTTAGCAGATTGAAAAGAGGGGAGCCGTGTTACACGGTATAATAACAATATGGAAATATGGGATATACTTGACCGAAACGGTGAGCCCACCGGAAAAACGGTTGAGCGAAAAAGGGTTTGCCTTATGAAAGGCGAATATCACTTGGTTGTGCATATTTGGATTTTAGGGAACGACGGCAGAGTGTTAATACAACGCCGCAGTTTTTCAAAACCTCTTATGCCGGGCGAATGGGCTGCGATTGGCGGAAGTGCCGTTTCGGGCGAAAGCGCCGTTTCGGCCGCCAAGCGTGAACTTAATGAGGAAATGGGTATTGAGGTTAATGATAATGACCTAAAACTCATTAAAAATATGGTGCGGAAAAATTCACTGCTTAATGTATTTTTGGTTTGCAGGACCTTGCCTGTGGCTGACTTGAAGTTGCAAGAGGAAGAGGTAAGCGAGGCCAGATGGGTGCATCGTAATAAACTGCGACAGATGATTAAGAACGGTGAATTTCACAATTACGGCAGTGAGTATTTTGAGGCAGTATTCGCAGCGTTTGATAAAAAATCTGCCTCAAGACGGAGAAAGAAAAGATATGAGTCAAGACGTAGAAAATAAGCAGTGTCAGATTTGCAAGGGCTATTTGTTTTCTGATGATGATACGGTAATTTGTCCCTTATGCGGTGCTCCGCATCACAGAGACTGTTGGCAGTCAGTAGGCCATTGCGGTGTTGAACAAGACCATGGAACTGAAAATCAGTATGACAAGCTTAAGGCTAAAGAGGCAGAGCAACAAAAGGCTGAGGCCAAAGCAGAAAATAATACTGCAAGGGTATGTTCTTTTTGTAGACGAGAGTCACATTCTCGTGAGGGGGATTTTTGTCCTTACTGCGGCCAACCCTATGTAAATAACGGTCAAAATCATGGCCACAGAGGCGGTCCTAAAGTATTTATGGGCGGTATGCCGTATATCCCAAATGCTTACGGTGGACTTAATAAAGATTTTCAAATTGAGGGTGTTAAGGTTGAGCATCTTGCAAAGTTTGTTGGTGCTAATACACATAGGTATTTACCGCGATTTGCTGCTTTAAGTAAAAAAAGTAAAGGCTCGTGGAACTGGGCGGCATTTATTTCACCTGCCGCATGGTGTTTTTCGAGAAAAATGTATCTTTATGGTGCGTTCTTCTTTTTAGTTACATTAGCAGTAGGAATTTGTGGATATCCGTTTTTGGTCCAGTATAACGAATTATTATCTGAAACTGATGTGGCTGCAAGAAGCATGTATGCGGTGATTTCACAAAATTTTGATAAATTTAGTCTTGTACCAATGATTATGATGGCGGCAGGCGGAATCATTGAATTGGTTATGATGGTTTTAGTCGGTCGTTTCGGTGATTGGTTGTACCGCGGTTTTAGTCTGGAAAAGGTAAGAAAAATCACTTCTGACCCCGAGGTGGAGGATGTCGACAAAACACTTATGACTTCGGGTTCGGTTAGTTTTATGTGGATGATGGTTATATTATTGGCAGGCAATTATTTACCTCAGTTTATTGCTTCATTATTTTGGTAAGATAAACGAGTAAAGAACAAAAGGAGATTTATTATGGTTAAAAAGGCTATTATTCCTGCAGCAGGCTTAGGCACAAGGGTTTTGCCGGCTTCTAAGGCCGTTCCGAAAGAGATGCTCCCGATTGTCGATAAACCGGCAATCCAGTATATTGTCGAGGAAGCCGTTGCAGCCGGAATTACGGATATTCTTATTATAACCAATCGTGGTAAGGGCGTTATTGAGGACCATTTTGACCATTCTTTTGAGTTGGAGCACTTATTAAAGCAACGTGGTGACAAGGATGACGTTTTGCACGAACTGAAGTCGGTTGCCAAAATGGCCAATATATATTTCATCCGTCAGAAAGAGGCTAAGGGCTTAGGTCACGCCGTGCTTTGTGCCAAAAGTTTCGTAAAGGACGAACCGTTTGCCGTTTTGTACGGTGATGACGTTATTTTAAATGACACCGAACCGGTTGTCGGACAGGTTATTTCGGCTTTTGAAAAGCATGGAAAGTCGGCGGTTGGCATAAAAGAGGTATTACCTGAACAGATTGTCAAATACAGTTCGATGAAGGTTAAAAATATTGAAAATAACGTTTATTTAATAGATGATATGATTGAGAAACCGTCATTGGACAAGGTATTTTCAATGTTTTCGATTTTAGGCCGTTGTGTTTTAACGCCCGATATTTTCGACGTTTTGGAAACAATCCCTAACGGTGCAGGCGGTGAATTGCAGTTGACCGACGCCATGGCGGAAATCGCCAGACGTGACGGTATGATAGGTGTTGATTTTAACGGTACACGTTATGATATGGGAAACAAGTTCGGCATTTTAAAGGCAAATATTGAGGTAGGGCTCAAGCATCCGGATGTTAAAGATGAATTGAGAGAATTTATTAAACGTATTGCAACCGAAATTTAAGAGAGGTTAATTTATGGCTGATTTGAATTTAAGCAAACGCCAGGAAGCGATATATAATTACCTTAAAAAAGTTATGAGTAAGTCATTCCCTCCGACAGTAAGAGAAATTTGCGAGGCAACCGGCATTTCTTCTACTTCAACAGTGCACGCCGCTTTGTCAGTGTTAGAGGAAAAGGGTTATATTATAAGGGATGCAAAGTCTTCCCGAGGCATCCGTTTGGCAGGCACTGAAAACACTTCAATGGTACCGGTTATAGGCCGTGTTTCAGCCGGTGTGCCGATTTTGGCGGTTGAACAAATTGAGGGATATATTCCGTTTCCGGTAACATATGAACGTTCTGATGAACTGTTTGCATTAAGCGTCAAGGGATTAAGTATGCGTGATGCCGGCATTTTAGACGGAGATATTATAATTGCCGACCGTGAGCTTGAAAGTCGTGATGGTGATATTGTTGTAGCCTTGATTGAGGATGAGGCAACCGTTAAGAGATTGGTTAAAAAGCACGGTGAAAAGCCGTATTTGAT
>JAZSCC010000113.1:0-3847 GCA_045602685.1 Acutalibacteraceae bacterium
CGTCAGCGTGATATTTTCTTTTGAAAATTCCTCGCCTTTGGCGAGATATTTTAAAAGAAAGTGATATTAAACCCTACGGGTTTAGTGATATTCTATTCGCCCGTAAACTTGCGAAGCAAATAACACTCGGCTGAAAGCCGAATATCACTGCGTAGCAATATAACTCGCCGTTAGGCGAATAGAGTTGTAGAAATGTTCGCTAAGGACATTTCTACAACAGCGGGTGTAGTTTTTATTTAAAATTAACCGATAACCTTAATCCAACCCTCAGGAGCAGGGAGTCTGCCCATCTGAATACCGGTCAAGGTATCATACAACTTCTTGGTAACAGGGCCCATTTCGGTCATACCGGCCGGGAACATAATCTCTTTGCCGTGGTCAACAACCTTGCCTACCGGCGAGATAACTGCAGCAGTACCGCAAAGACCACACTCGGCAAAATCAGAAAGTTCGTTAACGTTAACCTCACGCTCTTCAACTTGGAGTCCCAGATATTCCTTAGCAACAATCATAAGCGAACGTCGGGTAATTGACGGTAAAATTGTATTAGATTTCGGTGTAACAACCTTGTTATCCTTGGTGATAAAGATAATGTTAGCACCGCCCGTCTCCTCAATATGAGTACGGGTAGCCGAGTCAACATACATATTCTCGTCATAACCCTGCTCGTGAGCGTCAACAATATTATAAAGGCTCATTGCATAGTTAAGACCGGCCTTTATATGTCCTGTACCCATAGGTGCGGCACGGTCAAGGTCACTAATTCTTAAAGTAAGAGGCTTTACACCGCCCTTGAAGTAAGGACCAACCGGCGTTGCGAAAATTCTGAACTGATACTCGGTAGCCGGCTTTACACCGATAACGGCGTTACTGCCGAACATATAAGGGCGTAAATAAAGAGTTGCACCCGAGCCGTAAGGCGGAACAAAGTCAGCATTGGCGGCAACAACCTTTTCAACTGCCTCAACAAACCTTTCAACCGGGAAAACCGGCATTTTAAGCCTTTCACAAGAATCGGCCATACGCTGAGCGTTAAGATCGGGACGGAAGCAAACTATTTTACCGTCCTCGGTAGTATAAGCCTTTAAGCCCTCAAAACAGGTCTGTGCGTACTGCAGAACGCCCGCACACTCATTAATACATACATTTTCGTCGGTAATAAGTTGACCCTCATCCCATTTACCGTCCTTAAAATTGGCAACAAAACGGTAATCAGTCTTAACATAACCGAAACCGAGCTCGCCCCAGTTAATATCTTTTTTAGCCATTGAAATTCCTCCTGAAATACTCATGATACGAAATATCACGTTGCATTAAAATGATTTACACTAAATTCTAACACTAATTTAAATTTAAGTCAATATTTTACGTCAAAAATTTATAATAACGATTCCACTTGCAAAACTAAAACATATATGTTAACATATATGCGTTTTAAAAACATAAAACGCTGATTTATACATTTTAAAAAGAGGTAACAATAAATGCCCGATATAAAAAAAGAAATTTTACGTCGCCGTACCTTTGCGATAATCTCCCACCCGGACGCCGGTAAAACCACCTTGACCGAAAAATTATTGCTTTACGGAAGAGCTATTCAGTCTGCGGGTAGTGTTAAAGGTAAACAAAATGACAAACACGCTGTTTCTGACTGGATGGAGATTGAAAAAAAGCGTGGTATTTCAATAACCTCTTCGGTTTTACAGTTTGAGTACGAGGGCTATTGCATCAACATTCTTGATACTCCGGGACATCAGGATTTCTCGGAAGATACCTACCGCACCTTAACCGCTGCCGACAGTGTTGTTATGGTTATCGACGCCGCAAAGGGTATCGAGCCTCAAACACGTAAACTTTTCAAGGTTTGTGCAATGCGCCATATCCCGATTTTTACGTTTATAAACAAAATGGACCGCGAGGCTCGCGACCCGTTTGAATTATTAGACCAACTTGAAAAAGAATTCGGTATAGGGACCTATCCTATGAACTGGCCTATCGGTTGCGGACGTGACTTCAAAGGTGTTTACGACCGCGAGCAACACCAGATTTTAACCTTTTCTGAATTTCACGGGGGAAGCAACCGTCTTGAAGCAATACATTGCGACATAACCGACACCGAAAAATTAGATGAGCTTATCGGTCAATATTCGCGTGCTGATTTAGTCGACCAGGTAGAACTCTTGGACGGTGCAAGCTTTGAATTTGACTTAGACCAAGTCCGTTGCGGTAAATTGACTCCTGTTTTCTTCGGCTCGGCCTTAAACAACTTCGGTGTTGAGCCATTCCTCGAAAACTTCCTCAAAATGACCACAACTCCTCTGTCGTACCGTTCCGGTGATGATTTTATAGACCCCTCTGACGAACGTTTTTCGGCTTTTGTGTTTAAAATTCAGGCCAATATGAACAAGGCTCACCGTGACCGAATTGCCTTTATGCGTATATGCTCGGGCAGGTTTGAGCGTTCAAAAGAATACTTTCACGTACAAGCAAACAAGCCTATCAAGCTTTCACGACCTCAACAAATGATGGCTGAAGAACGTGAGGTTATTGACGAAGCATTTGCCGGTGATATTATCGGCGTTTTTGACCCGGGTGTGTTTTCAATCGGTGATACCATTTGCGAAAAGAATATGAA
Source organism: Acutalibacteraceae bacterium (assembly GCA_045602685.1). Lineage (GTDB taxonomy): Bacteria > Bacillota > Clostridia > Oscillospirales > Acutalibacteraceae > UMGS172. The sequence goes on from JAZSCC010000113.1 coordinate 2,636, forward strand.
GGTCCAATACGCAGGTATTCCCACCTTTGCACCCGAACATTTTGCCATTGTTGAGCAGGTTGACTCGCTTAAACGTAAACAATTTGCAAAAGGTATTACCCAAATTGCACAGGAGGGTGCAATTCAGATGTTTTTCCTTCCCGGCACCGGTTTGGAGCGTGTTTATGTAGGCGTTGTCGGTATGCTGCAATTTGATGTTTTGCAGTTTAGAATGGAGTCGGAATACGGAGTAAAATACAGCCGTACGGATACCGCCCACAGTCTTGTCCGTTTTATTGACGGCGATGTTGACCCCAAAACCTTAAACTTAATGCAGTCAACTAAGTGGGTACAGGATTCTAAAGGCAGAAATTTGCTTCTCTTTACTGCAGAATATGAAATAAATTGGGCATTAGATAAAAATCCAAACCTTATTTTAAAGGAATTCAGTCAAATGCAGTAAATGTACTTTATATAACAAACCAATTAAACCGCATTGCATAAATTATGCAATGCGGTTTAATTTTTACTCATTGTTTTTCTATTTTTCTTTTTTACTTACTTCAACACTTTCATAAAGACTTGGTTCATCAGAAGGCTCTACATAAAATTTATCCTGCTTTTGTACTTTTTTGTTTATGTTTTTCTTGGGTAAACCAACATACAATGCCGCACTGACTACTGCAGTCAACGGTATTGCAAGCAGTATACCGATACTGCCGACTAACGCCTGCAACAAATCAACTACTATTTTTTCCAAGCTGAAAAGCGTTGCAAGTGACGAACTGTAAACCACCTGCAACAGTGTTGTTGATAATTCACAGCCAATGTACGCCAGTACCAAAGTATCTGCCATTGTGCCCATAATATCTCTGCCGATGTTCATTCCAGATTTAACCAAACCGCCAAAGGTCGGATTTTCAACCTGCTCGTGAAGTTCTTTTAAGGATGATGAAATGGAAACCGCAACGTCCTTTACCGCACCGACAGCACCCAAAATTATACCGGCGAAAATTATACCCTTTAAATCAATATTTTCAAAATTCCACTTCAGCTGTAGCATATCCGAACCGGTAATACCGTTCATATTAAGGAAATATGACATTATAACCGATAAAACACCGGCAACTACAACGCCCGATGTACAACCTATAACTGCAGCAAGCGTTTTCTTGCTATATCCCTCGTTTATCAGTGAGCTCATAGCAATAATATAAACGCAGGTTAAAACCG
>JAZSCC010000114.1:0-14369 GCA_045602685.1 Acutalibacteraceae bacterium
TTATATGACGGGGCGTGATGCCAATCGCGGTGATTGTGCACAGTCTTGCCGTTGGAGTTATTCTTTAATGGAACAAAAGCGCCCCGGACAGTATTTTGATATTACTGAAACCGATAAGGGCACCTATATTCTTAATGCAAACGACCTTTGTATGGTGTCGCATATCGGCGAAATGATAAAGGCCGGAGTGTACAGTCTTAAGATTGAGGGCAGGGCAAAGTCGCATTATTATACCGCCGTTACGGCTAACGCCTACCGCGGTGCTATTGACTCTTATTTGGCAGACCCGACAGCACCTGTGCCCAGTTGGGTTTTGGAGGAGTTGGAAAAAATCAGCCACCGTCCTTATTCTACCGGATTTTATTTTGGAAGACCTGAAAATGAACAGACCTATTTGTCGGCAGGGTATATCCGAGATTATTCGGTTGCAGGCGTGGTTAAGGGTTGGGATAACGGTGTTTTGTCGTTAGAACTTAAAAACAAGTTCTTAAAAGGACAGGTTTTGGACTGCTTACAACCAAAGCGCGAGCCGTTTGTTTTAACAGCAGACCAAATGTTTGACGAAAAGGGCAATGCGATTGACTCGGCACCCCATCCGATGATGACGGTTAAAATTCCTTGTGACCGTCCCGTTGCCGTAGGTTCGCTTTTAAGAATGAAAGCCGAATAAATTTAAGCAAGGCTTTGATTATAGATAAAATATGATTAAATCACTCTGTTTGTTGCAAAATAAATAGGGTGATTTTTTTGTCTTCATTTTACAAAAGAGCGTTAGTATGTTTTATGTGTATCTTGGTCGGAATGCTGGTTTGTTCGGCTCGTGTTATAACGGTGGCAACCGACAGCAAATTGAGTGAAGCTGCAACACGGCAGGCTACCAAGAAAATTGATGTAGCATCCTTTCGTGAAGAGATTGTAGATTGTAACGGAAGGTCTTTAACCGAGAACGGATACAGGTCCGCCACCGTAATACTGCCGACTGACTATGCGGCGGTACCTTTAAGTGAAATAACAAGCCAAAAGGAGCTCAGTGAGAAACTTGATATACTAAGGCGTGGGCAGGCGGTGACGGTGTGGGGTAAGCAACCGACCACTTCAGGCAGTTGGCATACATTTTTTGTGCCGATAAGGTATAGCGGAAGCTGTACTCATATTTTGGGATATATTAACAGCGACAAACACGGTGTTACCGGAATTGAAAAATTCTACGACAGTGTTCTTTATTCCGACAAAAAATTTAGTCTTAGTTATACTTCAGATTCACGTGGACGGATGTTGGCAGGATTGAATTTCTCTGTAAATGAGCCGGTTTCAAGTAATAGGGTAACCTTGACGGTTGACAGCGAAATTCAAGCAGTGACCGAGCAGGCAATGTTAGATGTAGAATGTGGTGCGGCGGTTGTGGTTGAGGCCAAAACCGGAAAAATAAAAGCATTGTGCAGTATGCCTGATTTTGACCCTGAAAAAGTTGCTGAGTTTCTTGATGATGAGAATTCCCCGTTAATCAACCGAGCGGTTTATCCGTATAATATTGGCTCGGTTTTTAAACCGTGCCTTGCTGTTGCGGCAATAGAAAACGGGTTTGAGGATTATCGTTATACTTGTACGGGAAGCGTTATGGTAGGGGAAGTGACATTTAAATGTCATAAATCAAGTGGGCACGGCGAGGTAGGACTGAATGAGGCGTTGGCAGAGTCTTGCAACACATATTTTTATACTTTAGCAGAAGCCTTGGGAGCCGAAAGGGTATTTAACACTGCGGCGTTGTTCCGTTTCGGACAGGAATTGGACTGTAACGGTGGGTTGATTTCGGCTTCGGGAAATATGCCTACGTTGGAAAAATTATCTACACTTCCTGCGGAGCTCAGCAATTTCAGCATAGGTCAAGGTGATTTAATGTTAAGCCCTATTGCATTGTCGGTGATGTATTGTGCAATAGTGAACGAAGGAGAATATCATCTGCCGTATTTGGTGGAAAGTGTTGAGAGTAACGGTGAGATTAAGAAATACCAACCGTCTTTGCCTACCGTTGCATTTAAAAAAAGCACAGCAGATATCTTAAAGGAATATCTTAAAAATGCTTTAAAGAACGGTACAGGAGGAGCAGGTTATTCTGAAGGTGTTGAGGCAGGAGGAAAAACCGGAACTGCTCAAACAGGCTGGAAAACAGACGGGAGGAGCATTTTGAACGGTTGGTTTTGCGGCTTTTATGAAGGCAAGATGACCGATTACGTTATTATTATAGTTAAAGAGGATGTAAAATCCGGTTCGGTTGACTGTGCTCCGATTTTTAAAAATATTACTGAAAATCTGGCAAATAAAGGGTTTTAAAACATTGCAATCGAATATTAAAAGTGTTAAAATAAAAATTCAGAATGATAGGAGATGTAAAAATGACCAATTTAGAGAAAGCACGCAATTTTTTTGCCGATGACCGCTATGCAACAGAGGTAACCGGTATTCTAATTGAAGAAGTAGGCGAGGGTTATGCTAAATGCAGTTTGAAAATTGACAGCCGTCACTTAAATGCCGTTGGACATCCTATGGGCGGTGTTATATATACCTTGGCCGATTTTACCTTTGCGGTTTCCATAAATTTCAACTCTGATTGTGTCACCGTTACTACGGTAGGTCAGATTTGCTACCTGAGTGCTGTAAAGGGTGATATGCTTTATTGCGAAAGCAAGATTTTAAGAAATGGTAAAACAACCTGCTTTTATGAGATGACGGTCACTGATAATTCAGGTACAAAAATTGCGATTATCACCATCACTGGAACACATTTGCACAAATAAAAAAGCGGAGACGTGTAAATCAATACACATCTCCGCTTTTTTAAAATTAAATATTATTCGTCAGCACCGACTTCGCACTCAATATAATTTTCCTCATCTTCTTCAGCAAGAAAACGGGTTACGAACAATGCAACGCCTGCAACTAAAGCAGCTACGGCAACGATAGTGCCGATAATCCAAAGAACGTGTTTAGCTTTCATAGTAAATCACCTTTCACAATGAATATTTTATTTTTATTTATTATACCCTTAATTTATTTAAATGTCAATAAGTGGGGAAATTTTTTCGTTCTTGAGTCATATTTATATATACATAAAGTTAAACCGGTTGACTTAAAACCTGCTTTTAGTGTATAATATTTTAATTAAAGGTGTATATATGACTGCTGATAGCTTAAAAAAAGGAGTTCCTGCCGTAATACTTTTTGTTTCGGGTGAAAAGGTATTTAAAAGGCGGCTCGAGTCATTAGGTGTTACCGTCGGTGCGCCGATTGTGTTTTTAAGGAAAGCCCCTTTTGGAGACCCTATTATGTTTGCTGTCAAAAACACACGAATTGCTGTAAGAAAAACCGATGCCCAAACTATTTCGGTAAAATACGATAAAAGTAATTGGACTAAAAGAATGTTTGTATAAATCTTGTGTTAAGAGGGTGTATTATGAGTAAGACCATTGCCGCTATTGCGACAGCCTCGGGCGAGGCATCAATTGGCGTTGTAAGAATTTCGGGTGATGATGCGGTTTCGGTTGCCGATAAGGTTTTTAAATCGGCTTCGGGCAAAATTTTAGCCGAATGTAATGGCTATTCTGCGTTGTTTGGATATGTTGAGGCCGACGGCGAGAAAATAGATGAAGCGGTAGCTTTGGTTTTTTTGGCACCTAAAAGCTATACCGGTGAAAATGTTGTGGAACTGTCGGTGCACGGCGGCAGTTTTGTCGTTCGCAAGGTTTTGCGCGCGGTTTTGAACTCGGGTGCTATAATGGCTGCGCCCGGTGAATTTACCCGTAGGGCATTTGAAAACGGCAAAATGTCACTCAATGAGGCCGAGTCGGTTATGGATATAATTTCGGCTGACGGCGAGCAGGCGTTAAGGGCTTCTCTTTTGGCAAAATCGGGCGTTTTGTCACAAAAATGCGGTATCATTCGGGACAAGCTGACCTTTGCGGCGGCTACGGTAGCGGCCTTTTCGGATTTCCCCGATGAAGAACCGGAATTCAGCGGAATAGATAAATTGGAAACAATGCTTAGTGAGGCTGAAGCTGATTTGCAAAGGTTACTTGATACATATGACACCGGCAGAATGATACGCTACGGTGTAAACACCGTTATAATCGGACCGCCGAATGCAGGAAAATCAACCCTGATGAATTTGCTTTCAGGGTATGAGAGGTCAATCGTAACTCCCATTGCCGGTACAACCCGTGATATTGTTGAGGAAACGGTTAATTTAGACGGACTTATTTTGAAATTAAGCGACACTGCAGGCTTGCGAGATACCTTTGACGAGGTCGAGCAAATTGGTGTAAAACGTGCAAAAGAGCGTATAGATTCGGCCGATTTGATTATTGCGGTTGTTGACAGCACAGAGGCCGGAAATATCAATCCGGAAGAAATATATAAGCCGTTAATCGGGCGTTTGGCGGTGGTTGTGTTTAATAAATCCGACATCGGCATTGCGGACAAGTCCTATGTACAGAATTTAGGCTTGAGGTTTGTTGAAATGTCGGCTAAAGACGGCAGTGGTTTAGATGAATTTAAAAGTATAATAAAGGAAGTCACAAAAACCAACAATTTAAGCGGTACTGCCGAGGTGTACCTGAATGAGCGTCAGCGTGACTGTGTTATTAAGGCGCTTGAAAATATAAAGGAATCGCTGTCGGCCTTGCAAAGCGGTTTGACGGTAGATGCCGTAGGAGTTTTACTTGATGACGCCCTGGCGGCATTGTTTGAGCTTACGGGCGAACGCGTTACCGTTGAGGTTATAAATAAGGTGTTTGAACATTTTTGTGTAGGAAAATAAGGGAATGGTATAAGAATGAACTATTTTGCCGGAAATTATGATTGTATAGTTATTGGTGCAGGTCACGCAGGTATTGAAGCAGCGTTGGCTTCGGCACGTATGGGACTTAAAACGGCTATTTTTACAATTAATTTGGATGCGGTCGGCAATATGCCCTGTAACCCATCAATCGGCGGAACTGCCAAGGGCCACTTGGTGCGCGAGATTGATGCACTTGGAGGTGAAATGGGTAAGGCGGCCGATAAAACCACCATACAAAACCGTATGCTGAACCGTGGCAAAGGTCCTGCGGTACATAGTCTGCGTGCACAGATTGACCGTCGGGCTTATCAGGAATATATGAAGCACGTATTGGAGCTGCAGGAAGGCTTGCATCTGCGTCAGGCCGAGATTGTTGACCTGTTTAAGGCCGATGACGGTTGGCATTGTGTTACGATGCTAAATGCCGAGTATGTTGCTAAAACCGTGATTTTAGCAACCGGTACATATTTAAAAGGTAAAATTTATGTAGGTGAGGTCAGTTTCGAAAGCGGTCCCGATGGAATGTTCCCTGCAAACGGATTAGAGGCTGCATTACAAAAATTAGGTTTACCGTTACGTCGGTTTAAAACCGGCACACCGGCGAGAGTTTTAAGGTCGAGTATTGATTTTTCCGAGTTAGAGGTGCAACCGGGTGACGATACGGTAACTCCGTTCAGCTTTAATACCAACCCCGATGCCATTCGCAATGATACGGTTTGTTATGTATCTTATACCAACGATAATACTAAGGATGTTATCCTTAAAAATCTTCACCGTTCACCGCTTTACGGTGGTGTGATTGAGGGTGTCGGCCCGAGATATTGCCCGAGTTTAGAGGATAAAATCGTGCGATTTGCCGATAAAAAGCGGCATCAGTTGTTTATTGAGCCTTGCGGTGTTAATACCGAGGAAATGTATCTGCAGGGTATGTCCTCGTCATTGCCTGAGGAGGTGCAGATTGAGTTTTACCGTACAATTAAGGGACTTGAGAATGTTCAGGTTATGCGTAACGCCTATGCTATTGAGTATACCTGTATTGACCCATTGGCGTTGAAGGTCACCTTGGAGGTAAAAACTCAAGAGGGACTTTATGGGGCAGGACAGTTTAACGGCTCATCAGGATATGAGGAGGCGGCGGCACAGGGTCTTATAGCAGGCATTAATGCTGCTTTAAAGGTTAAGGGTAAAGAGCAGCTTGTCTTATCTCGGCAAAGCTCATATATAGGCACTTTGATTGATGACCTTTGTACAAAAGGTTGCTCTGACCCTTACAGAATGATGACCTCTCGTTCGGAATTCCGGCTCCTGCTTCGGCAGGATAACGCCGATGAGAGATTAAGCCCGTTAGGTCACGAAATTGGTTTGCTGGGTGATAAAGAATATAACGCTTTCTTAAAGAGAAAGGCACTTAAGAATGCCGAGGTTGAAAGGGTAGAGGGTACGTTTTTAGGTCCGTCTCAGGAACTTAACAGGCTGTTAGAGGAAAGAGGTACAGTATCGATTAAAACCGGCGTGAGATTAAGTGACCTTATAAGACGTCCTCAGATAGATTATCTGAGCCTGGCACCCTTTGATAAGGAAAGACCTGATTTGCCATTAGAAATTGCCGAAAGGGTAGAGATTGAAATTAAATATTCAGGGTATATTGAGCGTCAGGCGGCTCAGGTTAAGGAAACCGAGCGTTTGGAAAACAAAAAATTACCTGAAAATATAGATTATGATGATGTTAAAGGATTACGGCTTGAGGCGGTTGAAAAGTTAAAGAAAATAAAGCCGCAAAGTATCGGTCAGGCATCGAGAATTTCGGGCGTCAGCCCTGCTGATATTACGGTGTTGATTATTTATTTGGAAAAGATAAAAGGGGAAATTTAAAATGAAAATAGCTGTTTTTACCGGAGCATCAAGCGGAATGGGACGCGAGTTTGTCAAGCAAATCACCGAGCAACAGAAGTTTGATGAGGTTTGGGTGATTGCCCGTCGGTTAGACCGATTGGAAGAAATAAAAAAAGAGATTAACTGTCCGGTTCGCTGTATTTCACTCGACCTTACCAAAAGTGAAGCGTGGGATGAATACAAAGCACTTTTAGAGGAGTATAACCCTGAGGTTAAGGTGTTAGTAAATGCCAGCGGTTACGGTAAATTCGGTGCATTTTGCGATATGCCGTTAGACGAGCAGTTGGGTATGATTGACCTTAACGATAAGGCTTTGGTAGCGATAACTTATATTACTATTCCTTATTTAACGCCTTCAAGCGAGGTTTATCAGGTCGATTCATTATCTTCATTTCAGCCGGTGCCTTATATCGGCGTTTACGGTGCAACCAAGGCATTTGTTTTAAGCTTTACAAGGGCAGTGAATTGCGAATTGCGTAACACCGGTATTAAAATGATGGCGGTTTGTCCGGGTTGGGTGAAAACAGAATTTTTTGACCGAGCCGTAACCGATGAAAGCGTAATTACATATTATAATCAGTTTTTCACGGCAGAACAGGTCGTAAAAAGAGCCTTACGTGATATGAAAAAGAAAAAGGATGTATCGGTCTGCGGGTTTAAAATACGTGCACAGGTGCTTTTAACAAAACTCATTCCTCATACCTGGGTTATGAAAATTTGGCTTAAACAGCAGGGTAAGAAATAAAAAAATCAAGAGGCGGCCGAGAGGCCGCCTTTAATAAAAATATTTATTACAATTTAAAATTCGCCTAATCCGAAACTAACAGACAGTGCTTTATCTATTGCATTCATTGAACTTGTGTCGAGACTGCCCATTTTTTCCTTTAAGCGTTGCTTGTCTATGGTGCGAACTTGTTCTAAAAGGACTATTGAGTCTTTGGAAAGTCCGCAACCGTCGGCATCGACCTTTATATGAGTAGGCAGATTGGTTTTATCGCGTTGGCTTGTGATGGCGGCGGCGATGACCGTCGGACTGAATTTATTGCCTACGTCATTTTGAACTATAAGTACAGGTCTTACACCGCCTTGTTCAGAACCGATTACCGGACTTAAATCAGCGTAATAAATATCTCCTCTTTTAACCGTCACTTGGTTTCACACTCCCGAAAAGATTTGTTCGATATTATTTTTACCTTTATTTAGGTTGTTTAGTCAAATTTATATCAGCCTTGAAATATTTTAGCTTATTATATTTTATGATTTATAAATAAGACTGACACAAAAACCTTTATAACGGTTTTTATATCTTAAATATGTCATTTTTTGTAAAAAATTATATAAAATATGCAATTGGGCGTTGCAATCCTTAAGGTTTTAGGATAAAATAGAATTCAGGTATAGATAATAAGTAAATAAAAGGAAAGTAAAAAAGTGAAAAAACTGTTTGCGGATGAAATATACGACATTTTGGAATATGAGGGCGGATTTATTATTGTTTACCGTCGGCCTGAGGTGCAGGACAGAATAGTTGTATCATATAAATCGGTTCAGCTTGATAGCGGGACTGTTGTTCAAAGAACGCGTGCCGATTATAATTATATTAAGTTTGGTGAGGTTGACCCTACTGTCGGTATGTTGCCGAGTGAGGTTATAACCTGTAGCTGTGCAAAGCTTGATAACGGCAGTATTTTTATTGTAAATAAAAATGGCAACGCTAAAATATTAGACAGTAACGGTGACCTTGAATGGCACGGCACCATTAAGTATAAGGAGTGCGGTCCTTCTTCCATTGCTTATCATGGTCATACTCTATGGGCATCGTTCCCCGAGCGTAATGCATTGATTCGTTTTAACCTTCGCACTATGCGTGAGGAGCTGCGTATCGGCGGTTCAAATGATTCGTCCTTCGCAGGTCCTGAGGGCTTATGGATAAACGAGGCAGACGGTTTGCTTTTGGTTTGCAACTCAAAAGCTAACAATATATTAGACGTTAATATGAAGACCTATACCGTACATGAGCGCGCCGCTTTTGAAGAACCGGTGCATAAATATTTACGTATCGGTAAAAAAGAGCTTGTGGTTTTGGATTCCGGTCTCTATCTTTTGTAGTTTTAATATTCCGTTGATTTTGCCCGTCGGTATCCCGACGGGCTTTTTTCTTTTTTTGTTTTACAATTTGTTGCACCATATCGGATATAAACCGTATTTTAAGGCGCCCTTAAGACGCTCACGGGCACGGCTTAAGTGTCGCGAAACGGTCGATTTTGAAATATTATGTTTTCGGGCAATGGCAGTTACGGAAAGCCCGTCAAAATAGAACTCGTTTACCATTTCTTTTTGGCGCTCTGTTAATTCAGATTCAATTGCCCTTTTTAATTCTGATTTTAGTATCTCAAGTTGTCGGTTGTTTGTTCCATGCTCAAAAATATCGGTTATCGGCAATCGGTCACCGAAAATTTCAAGACTGAAGGTTGTTCTGTTCATAAGCTTGTTCTCCTTTGTGGTAGTTTATAAGCCGTTCGGCGCATCTGCGACATTCGGCAGCATCAATATAAAGTGATAAAATTCTCCGTTTCATAAGTATTAAATCCACGCCGCTGAGCTTTTTTGATTCTCGGGTTAACCGATGTATACGTTGTGTCAATTTGTCGGCTAAGGATAAATACTGTCGGCCTAAAATATATAATTTCATTTTGCCTCCTTAACAGTTTGCACGTGTTTTTTACTAAAATTTTACATTTTCCGCGGAATGTAAAAATGTTATCACGAATTGTGTAGAAAATCAAGTTATAATTGTCGAAAATCACACAATTCGTGTAATTTTATATATGTTGTACTATTGTTTGTACAACTGTTATAATAAAATACCATTAAATTTTTAAAAATTTCAATGGTGTTTTATTTGATTTTAATTGAACCTATTGAAAAATCACACAAATTGTGTTATTATTTTGTGAGTATCAAATATTAATAAAGAAGAAACAAGAGGGTTTTTATGATACTTTTATATAAATCTGTATTTTTATTTTTGTGATGATAAGTCTTCCAGTAAAAAAGTTGTAAGTTCTTTTACTTTTAATAACACTAAGAGGTGGTTTTTATGAAAGGAACCGGTCAAAGAATCAGGGAATTAAGGCTTGCCAACGGACTGACTCAATGTGCTTTAGCTGGCTTGCTGGGGGTGTCGCCAAGTGCTGTAGGTATGTATGAGCAGGGCAGACGTAAGCCGGACAGTAATATGATTGTAAAATTATGCGAGGTTTTTTCGGTTTCCTCGGACAGCTTATTAGGAGTCATTGAGCCTTCCAGAGAGGCGGTTGATATAATACAGGAAATGAGTAATCGAATCAGGACCGACAGTTCGGTTTTGCTTGACGGAGTTCCAATAAGTGTCGAAGACCGAGAGGCATTGTTAAATGCGATTGAGGTTGCAACCAAGGTAATGTTATCCAAAAAGAGTAAAAAGTAAGTTACAACTTATGTTGTTTGTTGTAGCAGTTTTTATTTGGCATAACAAAATGTGTGTTTTATCAAAGCGTGAGAATTTTTCAAATATCATAAAAATATGTTGACAAAGTTCTGTGATTTAAGGTATAATTCTAAATTGATAGGTTATGTCTGTAATTATGTTTAATGCCGAAAAATCTTTATCAGATATTAGTTTTTGATTGTTATTTCGGACCTGTATTACAAAATAACTTTGCTATGTACCCGAAAAGGAGGTTAGAACAATGAAAAGAACTTATCAGCCGAAGAAGCTTCACCGTATGAAGGAACACGGTTTCCGTAAGAGAATGTCGACCGCAAACGGCCGCAAGGTACTTGCTCGCCGTAGAGCAAAGGGCAGACAGAGCCTTACCTATTAATTAAAGGTCACTCTATGTGACCTTTATTATCTCAGGCGGGATGGTGACTGATGGATTCTGTAAAGTTTAATCTTAATAAAGATTTTAGACGTCTTTATGGCAGAGGAAAAAGTTTTATTCATCCCCTGCTGGTCACCTATATCTTGCCGAGCAGGAGAGGCGTTGTCCGTTACGGCATTACCGTCGGTAAAAAGGTTGGCGGTGCCGTAGAGCGCAACCGTGCAAGGCGAGTTATTGAAGCTGCAATGAGAGAAAAGGTGTCGCTGATTGATTGCGGTGGCGCTGATATAGTGTTTGTTGCGCGTTCAAGAACCGTTTTTGCCAAAAGCTATCAGGTGGCATTGGCAATGGAAAAACATTTTAAAGATGGCGGACTTATTCCGCAAAATGCAGAATGAAACGTATTTTTATTGCAATTATTCGTTTTTATCAAAAACATATTTCTCCTCGTAAGACGCCTTGTTGCCGTTTTGAACCAACCTGTTCTAACTATGCAATAGAAGCGTTTTCTAAACGGGGAGTAATAGTAGGATTTGGTCTTACTGTTTGGAGAATTTTAAGGTGCAACCCCTTGTGTAAAGGCGGGTATGACCCTGTACCTTTGAAAACAAGCAGGGCGGGTCGAAAAAAGAATAAAGAGATTGATTATTTGTCCGACAGAACAAACGGTCGGAAGTAAGGAATAAATATGAGTTTTATAAGTAAGCCTATGGGTTGGATATTGGCCCAATTGAGTGAATTGTTTAATAACAATTTTGCAATATCTGTTCTTGTGTTTACTGTTCTGGTAAATCTTATTATGTTGCCGCTTACTTTGAAGTCACAAAAATCTACTGCTAAGCAGGCAAAGGTAAAGCACAAGCTGGATGCTTTGAAGAAAAAGTACGGGAATGACCGTCAAAAGTACAGTGTTGCCATGCAGGAGCTGTACAATAAAGAAGGTATCTCCATGGGCGGCGGTTGTGCGCCCATGATTATACGCCTTATCTTAATGATGGGTGTTTATTATGCTATTATGAGCCCTTTTACTTACGTTGCAAATATAGACAGTACAGCCTTGAATGCGGCTAAGGAATGGACGTCTTATGTGCGTGTTGTCGAGGGTGAAAAGGATTCAGGTATTACCGATGAACAGTGGGCGGCATTGGGTCTTGATGTAAGGACAAATGACCCTGCTGTTATAGCCTTGGCAGAAAAATATGGGGACCACGACGTTTCTTATTATGCCAAACTTGTTATTTTGAACGATGTTAATAAAATGGATAACAAGGACATTAAGGAGAAGTCGGTTGAGGAAACTGCAAAGAGTAAAATTTCAAACAGCCGTATCACCCGTGAGGTTGAGGTTGCAGCCTACCTGAGCGACAGTAACCCAAAGTATGAACCAATTGTTGCTGATGTATTCAAGTTAAACAGTGGCAATATTGACGATTTGAATAAATTCGATTTTAATATGTTTGGTATAGACCTTCGTGATACACCGGACTTTTCTTGGAATATTATAAATGATTTTGATAAAACCTGGCTTATTCCGTTAGCATCCTTTGCGGCTGCTTTGATAACCGGTGTTGCAACTTCTAAATTACAGAAAAAGGCTAACCCTGAAGCACCTAATATGATGGGAATGATGCTTATGATGCCGATTGTATCATTGGTTATTGCATTTGGTTTCCCATGTGCAGTTGGTTTCTATTGGGCTTGTGGAAGTCTTGTCTCAGGTTGTATTCAAATTGTCACACAGATTTTTTACGGACCAGCTGTAGTTAATGCAAGAGAGCAGGCTCAAAATATCGTTTTAAGGGCTAAGAAAGAAAACAATAAAATTGCCGAAATTGAAAATAAATCGGCTAAATAGGAGAAATACAAGTGATTATTAAAGAGGCTATAGGTACCGGCCGTACTGTAAGCGAGGCTCAGGAGAATGCCAGAGACCAACTTTCAGTGGGATTGGAAGAAGAGGTACAATTTGAAATAATTTCTGATTATAAAAAGAAAGTTTTAGGAATTTTCGGCGGAAGTGAGGCAAAGGTTAGGGCGTATGTTGAAGGTCCCGACCCTGCACCTAAAAAGGAAAAGTCTAAGGTTCAGGATAACCGTGACAAGAAAAATGACCGCCGAGACAATGAAAAGAAGCAACAAAGCCAGACAACTAAAAAGGAAAACAAGACTGAAGCTAAGGTTGAACAATTAAAGGCTGAAGTCAAGGGCGTTCCGGTTTCCGAGATTGACCCTGCTTCTAAAGCAGGCAGAGCATATAAGTATCTGTCGGAAGTGTTGGTAAAGCTTGGCTGTGAGGATTTCACCGCTACTGTTTATGATGTTGAGGGTGGCTCTAAAATAGTACTTGAGGGCAGTGATTCTTTAGGTGTGATTATCGGACGCCGCGGTGAAACTTTGGATGCTCTACAGTATTTAGCATCATTGGTCGCCAATGAAAATGGCGGTGGATACTACCGCGTTGTTATTGATATAGGCAATTACCGTGAAAGAAGAGAGAATACTCTTGAAGGATTGGCTAAGCGTACCGCCGGTCAGGTTTTACGTACCGGCCGCAGCCGTTCGTTAGAACCGATGAATCCGTATGAGCGCCGTATTATTCATACTGCTGTTCAGAATATCGAGGGTGTAAATTCAACATCTATCGGTGAAGGTGCCAACCGTCGTGTTGTTATTGTTCCCGAGGGTAAGCAGGTTCGTCTGCCTCAGGATAACCATGACCGCAAAGGTGGCCGTGACCGTAGAAACGGCGGACGTTCAAATCGTTCTCAAAGACAGGTTTCGGACGTTACCGCACCGGCAAAACCGAAAGAAACCGACGGAACCAAGCTTTACGGCAAGCTAAAATAATAAAAGCAAAGGCGAATGTTAAGTCGCCCAAACGGATACGGAACTTGACAGTCGCCGTGTCCGTTCTTGTTTTTTAACAGAAGTTGAGGAGGTATTAGAGCATGGTTGTTAATGTCGGAGATAAGCTAGTAATGAAAAAACCGCATCCGTGTGGTTGTAATACCTTTTTAGTGTTACGCTCGGGAATGGACTTTAAATTGAAATGTGAGGGCTGTCAGCACGAAATTATGCTTCCTCGTGTTAAGGCTGAGAAAAATATTAAGCAAATTATAATTATTACAAAGGAACAAAAAGATGTTTGAGAAATTAGATGCCGTAGACCGTCATTTTGAAGAAATAGGGCTTAAAATGACCGACCCTACTGTTATTTCGGACACCAATCTCTTAACCGAATTAATGAAAGAACACCGCTCGCTTGAACCGTTGGTTACAGCTTACCGCCAGTACAAAAAGGCTCAAAGTGATGTGCAGGGTGCACTTGAAATTTTAGAGTCGGGAGATTTGGATTCTGAGTTAAAGGAATTAGCAGAAGAGGAATTAAAAGAATCAAAGGAAAGAGTCGAAGCTTTGACCGATGAGCTGAAAATACTTCTTTTGCCTAAAGACCCTAATGACGAGCGCAATGTCATTGTTGAAATAAGAGGTGGTGCAGGCGGTGAGGAAGCCGCTTTATTTGCTGCTGCTTTAACAAGAATGTATACCATGTATGCGGAATCTCGCCGTTGGCACGTTGATATTGTCAATCTAAGTGAAACCGAAATCGGAGGGTATAAGGAAGTCAGCTTTATGATTGAGGGTGCAGGTGCATACTCGAGAATGAAGTACGAAAGCGGAGTTCACCGAGTTCAGCGTGTCCCTGAAACCGAAACACAAGGCAGAATCCATACCACAACTGTAACGGTGGCGGTTTTGCCCGAGGCTGAGGAGGT
>JAZSCC010000115.1:0-6038 GCA_045602685.1 Acutalibacteraceae bacterium
GTGCAGCTACTGCATCTACTTTGGGCGAATTGGTTGCTACCCACGTTATTCCCCGTCCGCACGAGGATGTTGAAAAGATTCTCCCCAAGTTTTAATTAATTGTTAGGAGAATGCACTATGAAGTCATTAGGAATGATTGAGGTATCGGGTGTTACCGGTGCAATAGATTGTTTAGACATTATGTGCAAATCGGCCGACGTTGAATTTGTTACTTGGGAACGAAAGCTCGGCGGTAGACTTGTAACGGTAATTGTGCAAGGTAATGTGTCTGCGGTAACCGCCGCAGTTCAAAATGCCGTGGCAAACGGTATTGTAAAACCTTGTGCTCACGCCGTAATTGCAAGTCCCCACGAAGAAACCTGGCGTATTTTACAAATCAGTGCTGCCAGAATTGCACAGAAAGGCAGGTAATCTTTATGGCAGAGAAAAAGACAACCGCAACTACCACAAAGACCCCGGCAAAAACCCCCGCAAAACCCGCTGCACAAACTACAGCAAACCCGGTCGAAAAAACCGAAGTTACAACACCCAAAAAGGAGGTAAAGAAAATGGCACTTGAAGCATTAGGCATGGTTGAAACCAGAGGTTTGGTAGCCGCTATTGAGGCCGCTGATGCTATGGTTAAGGCCGCTAACGTTCAGTTGGTCGGCACCGAGAAAATCGGTTCCGGACTCGTAACCGTTATGGTTCGCGGTGACGTTGGTGCAGTTAAATCTGCAGTTGAAGCAGGTTCTACATCTGCTTCCCGTTTGGGTGAGTTAGTTGCTACTCACGTAATTCCCCGCCCTCACGGTGATGTGGAGAAAATTCTCCCCACCTTGAAATAATTTGCAAATTATTACTAAATTAGGAGGAAACAAAAATGGCACTCGAAGCATTAGGTATGGTTGAAACCAGAGGTTTAGTAGCTGCAATTGAAGCTGCTGATGCAATGGTTAAGGCTGCTAACGTTCAGCTCATCGGCACCGAGAAAATCGGTTCCGGACTCGTATCTGTTATGGTACGTGGCGATGTAGGCGCAGTTAAGTCTGCTGTTGAAGCAGGTTCTACTTCTGCATCTCGCCTGGGCGAATTAGTTGCTACCCATGTTATTCCCCGTCCCCATGAAGACGTGGAAAAAATCCTTCCTACTCTTAAATAATTGTAGGAAACCCGCTTGTTAACTTGCGAGGGGAAGAATTCCTTCCCCTCGGTTAACGCCTCTAATTACAAGAAAGAACAGGTGACGAAGATGATAGTCGGAAAAGTAGTTGGAACCGTTGTTTCCACACGAAAAAACGAGAATCTTATCGGCTGTAAGTTTATGGTTGTTGAGCCGGTTGCTGAACTCGGCGACAGTAATAAAAGATTGGTTGCTATCGACAATATAGGTGCCGGTATCGGTGAACTGGTGTTGGTGGCTCAGGGCAGTGCAGCAAGAATTGGCTGTAACATGGCTGAAGCTCCGGTAGACGCCGCAATTGTTGGTATCGTTGATGACGGTACAGGTCTCGGAGTTGCTGAATAATGAACCTAGAACAGTTAAAAGAGTGTCTGCGTCAAGCAGGTGTTGTCGGTGCAGGCGGTGCAGGTTTTCCGACCTATGCAAAGCTTTCCGAAAAAGCCGACACTTTGATTTTAAACTGTGCAGAATGTGAACCACTCTTACGCTTGCACCGTCAGGTACTTACACATTATACCTATGAAATCTTAAGTACCTTAAATGAAATTTCGAAATTAACAGGAATCAATAACGTTATAATAGGTGTTAAGGCTTCTTATAAAAGCACCGTTGAGGCACTAAACAACGAGATTGCTTCCTTTAACAATATGACGGTTTGCACATTGCCTGAGGTTTATCCGGCAGGCGATGAGGTTGTGCTTACCTATGAAGCGACCGGCAGGGTTGTACCTGCAGGTCAAATTCCGCTTTCTGTCGGTGTTACGGTACTGAATGTTGAAACCGTTTACAACATCTGGAAAGCTATGAACGGACAACCGGTTACTCACAAATATGTAACCGTTATCGGTGAAGTTAAAACTCCTGTTACAGTTTATGCACCGATTGGCACACCGTTGGAAAACTTGATAAAAATGGCAGGCGGTATCACAATTGACGACCCTGCCTACATTATAGGCGGTCCGATGATGGGTCCTTTAGGCTCAACCGCTCAGCCCGTCACAAAAACTACAAACGCTGTGATTGTTTTACCAAAAACATTACCGTTAGTACAAAAAAAGCAAACCAAAACATCAATTGATGTCCGCCGCGCAATGTCGGCATGCTGTCAATGCAGCTACTGCACTATGCTTTGCCCGAGACACCTTTTGGGACACCCGATTGACCCAAGCGCATTAATGAATGCCGCGGCACATTCGGTAACAAGTGATGCTTCACCCTATTTAAATGCCGCTTTCTGCTCGGGCTGCGGACTGTGCGAAGCGTTTTCCTGTAACCAAGGGCTGTCACCAAGGGCACTATTGGGTGCAACCAAAGCATCCTTGCGTAAAAACGGCGTCAAACCTCCCGAGCACCCCGATATGAGAGACGTTGATGATGCTCGGAATTTGAGAATGATTCCACTTGCTCGGCTTCGCGCAAGATTAGGACTTGACCCTTACAACAAATCAGCGCCGATTACAGAAGAAACCGTTAAGGCAAAACGCCTTATCATTGCCCTCTCACAGCATATAGGTGCTCCCGCTGAAGCGTTGGTTAAAAAAGGTGATAAGGTTACCTCAAATCAGCTTATAGCCGCACCTAAAGAAAACGCATTGAGTGTAGGTATACATTCACCGCTTAACGGTACGGTTGTAGATGTTACCGATAAAAACATTATAATTTCCGTAGAATAGGAGGAAATATCAGATGAACAAAGCAATTGGTATGGTAGAATTTAAAACTGTTTCCTCCGGTATGCGTGCGGCCGACCGTATGGTTAAAACCGCCGAGGTTGAATTACTTCAGGCAGACACTGTTTGCCCGGGTAAGTTTTTAGCATTAATCAGCGGAGATTTGAGTTCTGTAAAAGCCGCAGTCGAAGCTGCTGCAAGCTTAGACCAGGAACAGTTAATTGACACCTTTGTGTTGGGAAATCCCCATGATTCTATATTTTCAGCACTTTACGGTGCGAGTGAAATCGGAACACCTAATGCACTTGGCGTGCTTGAAACCTTTTCAGCCGCTACCGCAGTAGTTGCCGCTGATGTCGCTGCAAAAACTGCTCTGGTTGATTTAATCGAACTTCGTTTAGCCCGTGGTATGTGCGGTAAGTCATACTTGTTGCTTACCGGTGAAATTGCCGCTGTTGAGGCCGCAATCGAACACGCAAAGCAGGGTGCCGGTGAAAAAGGAATGTTCCTTGACAGTGCCGTTATCCCGCGTCCCGACAAGAAATTCTGGAGCAAAATTTTATAAGGAGAGTATAAAAATATGCTCGCGATTGAACGCCGCAATGCAATACTTGCAAGGCTAAACGCCGAAGGCAAGGTTATTGTTACCGATTTGAGCCGTGAATTTGACGTTACCGAGGAAACAATCCGACGTGACCTTGAAAAGCTAGACAATGAAGGTCTTGCGACCAAGACCTATGGCGGTGCAATAGCCAATAAAAATCTTAACATTGATTTACCTTATAACGTACGTAAACGTGCTAATGTTGAACGTAAGCAAAAAATTGCAGAGAAAATTTCCGAAATGATACACGACGGCGACTATATTATGCTTGATGCAAGTTCTACTGCAATTTATGTCACAAAATGCATTAGCCACCTTAAAAATATTACTCTTATTACAAATTCCATTGAAATACTTATGGAGTTAACCGACAAAAGCGACTGGAACATCCTTTCTACCGGTGGTTCTCTTAAAAAAGGTGCTTTATCTTTGGTCGGAACCTCAGCCGAACGGATGATAAAGGGCTTCCACGTTGATTTGGCCATTTGCTCTTGTAAAGGCATTGATATAAATATGGGCATCACCGATTCAAATGAAAAGGATTCCGAAATCAAACGTGCAATTTTTGCCGCCGCAAACCGCAAGATTTTGGCAGTTGACGCCACAAAATTCGATAAAATTTCGTTTGTTCACGTTTGTGAATTAAACGATATTGATACAATAGTAACCGACGAAGCACCGTCTGACCGCTGGATTGAACACCTTAAGGACAAACAGGTTGAATTGGTTTACTAAACAGTTTAGGGGGAAACCAAAATGAAAATACTCGTTTTAAACGCAGGAAGTTCTTCGTTAAAATATCAGTTATTTAATATGGATAACGGCGATGTTTTGGCTAAAGGACTTTGCGAATGTATAGGCAGTAAGGGTGGTATTGTCACCCATAAATATGCCGACAAAAAGCATATAATTGAAACCGAGCTTGAGGACCACGAAAAAGCACTTTCGATTGTTCTTGATTTACTCGTAAGCGATGAGCACGGTGTTCTGCAAAGCATTGATGAAATCGGTGCCGTCGGTCACAGAGTTGCCCACGGCGGTGAAAAATTAAAAACTTCTTCGCTTATTGATGACGAGGTTGTGAAATACCTCGAGGGTATCGTTCCGATTAACCCCCTACACGGACCTCCTGCAATAAAAGGTATCACCGCCTGCAGAAGATTAATGACCACTGTTCCGCAGGTTGCAGTATTTGATACCTCATTTTATTCTAATATGGAAGACTTCCGCACAATCTACCCAATTCCGTATGAATTGTATACCAAATACCAAATTCGCCGTTACGGTTTTCACGGCACCTCCCACCGCTACGTAGCTGCCAAGGCTGCCGAGCTTTTGGGTAAGCCGATTGAGGAATTAAAAATTATTACCTGTCACTTGGGTAACGGCTCCTCAATTACCGCAATTGATAAGGGTATTGCAATTGATACTTCTATGGGATTTACTCCGCAGGAAGGCTTACCGATGGGAACCCGAAGCGGTTCGATTGACCCGACCGTTATCCCCTATATTATGAAAGCCGAAAACCTGTCGGCCAATGAGGTTGAAGATATACTCAATCGTAAATCAGGCCTATTGGGTATCAGCGGTGTTTCAAACGACTGCCGTCAGATTGCCGAGGCTGCCGAAAACGGCAACTATCGTGCCAAGCTCGCGCAAAAAATACTTTACAACAGTATTAAAAAGATTATCGGCAGCTACATCGCCGAGCTTAACGGCATTGATGCTCTTGTTTTTACTGCAGGCATCGGCGAAAACGACTATGCTCTGCGTGAAGCAGTTTGTGAAAATATGGACTTCTTTGGAATTGCAATTAACAAGGAATTAAACACCGGTTTAAGAGGTGTCGAAAAAGATATTTCAGCCGATAATTCTCCTGTTAAAACCTTGGTTATTCCAACTAACGAAGAATATATGATTGCTCTGGATACCTTGAAATTTTGTAAGGAGTGATAGATATGGCTAATATTTCTGAAAGTGAAATTCGCGAGGTTGTCTCGCTTGTTCTTAATAAAATGAAAACCAGTGACACATCTGACTGGGACAGCACACATTACGGTCCGAGAAGGTTCGTCGGCGTTTATTCCGATATGAACGAGGCCATTGCTCAGGTTCAAAAAGCTTATTTGACCGTTCGCGCTATGTCGGTTAGTCAGAGAGAAGCCATCATTACCGAAATCCGCCGTTTGACACGTGCAGAAGCGCCTATTATGGCAAGCCTTGGTGTAAGTGAAACGGGTATGGGTAAGGTTGAACACAAGCGCTTAAAGCATATTTTGGTTGCAGATAAAACCCCCGGCACTGAGGATATTATTTCCAATGCCCGTACCGGAGACAGCGGTCTAACCTTAATTGAAATGGCTCCGTTCGGTGTAGTCGGTGCTATTACTCCAAGTACCAACCCCAGCGAAACTGTAATTTGCAACAGTATTGGTATGATTGCCGCAGGTAACGGCGTTGTATTTAACCCCCATCCTAACGCAATTGCTACCTCTAACTACGCGGTAGACCTTGTAAACCGCGCCTCAAAAGCAGCAGGCGGACCTGATGTTTTGGTTTGCTCAATGGATAAGCCTACATTGGAATCGGCTGCTATAATGCA
>JAZSCC010000116.1:0-2825 GCA_045602685.1 Acutalibacteraceae bacterium
AGCGGTAAAAGTAATATTTCGGATGCTGTACGTTGGGTTTTGGGCGAGCAGTCGACTAAAAATTTGCGTGGACAGTCTATGGAGGACGTTATTTTTAGTGGTACTGCTGACCGTCGGCCTCATGGTTTTGCCGAGGTAACCTTGGTTATGGACAATAAAGACCGCAGTCTTAATTTTGATAATGACGAGGTTGCTATTACTCGCCGTTATTATCGTTCACACGAAAGTGAATATCTTATAAATAAGGCTGTAGTTCGTTTAAAAGATGTTCATGAACTGTTTATGGATACAGGTTTGGGACGTGACGGTTATTCCATGATAGGTCAAGGAAAAATCGATACAATTGTCCGTTCAAAATCAGATGAACGCCGTGATATTTTTGAGGAAGCAAGCGGTATCTCCCGCTATCGTTACCGAAAGATTGAGGCAGAGAGAAAGTTAGCCTCTGCCGACGATAATATGCTACGTTTGAAGGATATCTTTGCCGAATTAGAGGGTAGAGTAGGACCGTTAGAAGAGCAGAGCAAGAAGGCCGAAAGGTTTATAGAATTAGCTGCTGTACGTAAAAAACTTGAAATCGGTCTGTGGTTACACTCTCTTAACCAGTCGGGCGATATGTTAAAGGCACAGGAAAGCAAAATTATGGTTGCCAAGGCTCAGTATAATGACGTTGAGGGCAAATTACAGGATATGGCAGCCGAGATTGAATCAGGTTCTGAGCGTTATTCTTCACTTAATGTTCAAATTGATGAAATGCGCCGTTATGTTGCCGAAAAAGAAGAAGAAATAACTCGAATTGTCGGTGAAATTAATCTTCATAATGCAGTAATTGCACATAATAATGAAACAGTTGCGCGGTTGGAAGTTGATATATCTGACCTTGAAAGTTCTGATACTAAATCTTTAACTGAAATTCAGGAACGCAAGGCCGACATTGAAGTTAAAAAGGCCGAAATAATTAAGTTAAATGAACAGGTTGCCGGTTTAGAGGCCGAGTTGAATGGTCTTATAAGCAATTCTGAGGTTATTTCACGCAATATCGAGGATTTGACCAAGAAACTTAATATGTATTCCACTCAAATTTCCGACCAAAGAGTACAAATGGTTACGGCACAGTCTTCGATTACCGAAATTGATACCAGAAATGCGGCGATTGATGAAACCTTGCAATTAAGAGAGCCCGAAAAGGTTAAATTGGAGACTGAGCTCAAAGAATTGGAAGAAATGCTTAAAGCGATTGAAGCTACTGCCGATGAAGCCGTAAATGCGCTGAAGGGCAGAGAACTTATTTTTGATTCTCGCAAAGCAAAGTTGGAAGAGTACAAGCAGGCTTTAGATAATTCTCATCTTGATATAGAAGATAAAAAGCGCCGTGTTGCGATTTTAGAAGAACTCGAGCGCAATATGGAAGGCTTGGGCTTGCCGGTTAAGTCGGTTATGCGCGAGGCTGAGCAAGGCGTTTTGCGCGGTGTTCACGGACCTATCAGTAAGTTGATTGAGGTTAAGAAGGAGTATGCCATTGCGATTGAAACTGCTTTGGGTGCTTCGTTGCAGCATATTGTTGTAGACAGCGAAAATGATGCCAAGCGTGCTATTGAATTTTTGAAAACTCAGAACAAGGGCAGGGCAACATTTTTACCGATTTCAACTATTAAAGCAAGAAGTCTGGAGGAAACCGGTTTAGATAACCTGTTTGGTTATGTGGGCATTGCCTCTGAACTTTTAGATATTGATAAAAAATATAAATCAATTATTGAAAATATTTTAGGAAAGACCGTTGTTGCCGAGGATATTGACTCGGCTGTTACCATTGCTAAAAAATACGGTTACCGCTTTAAGGTTGTCACCCTCGATGGACAGGTTGTAAATGCGGGCGGTTCATTAACCGGCGGTTCGTTGGCTAAAAATTCAGGAATATTAAGCCGTGCAGGTGAAATTAAGGAGTTAAACGATAAAATTGTTAAACTTCTTGAAAAGCAGGGCTTATTGACCGATAATTACAATTCAGCTTCCGCAGAGGTTTCATCTTTAGAGGCTGAAATTGTTAATGCTCGAGCAGAGTTAACCACTGCTTCTGAGGATAAAATCCGTGTTTCAGGTGAGATTAAGCGCGTGAGTGACCTTTTGACCGAATTAAACAAATCGGTTGAGGCTATGAACGGTGAAAAATTCTTGCTTGAAAACAGAGCTAAAGAGCTTCAAGCTGTTGTTTTGGCATCAACAGGTAAAATTGCAGAGATTGAAGTGCTTAAGGCCGATGCACAAACCGAAATTGATTCCCTTTCGGGTGGCAGAGATACCGTAACCGACCGAAGAGAGCAACTTTCTACCTTGATTACTGACCTTAAAATTAATGTAATGCAAAAGGATAAAGATATTGAGGCTGTTCAAGGCTCGATTATGCTGTTAGAAGAAGCAATGAATTCAAGTGGTAGCCGCGGTGAATTGTTACTTAAGGAAATTGCCGAAATCATGACAAAATCTGAGGCCGAAACTGTCGCAATAGTTAAGTTAAATGAGCAAATCGAAGCTCATAAAAAGGAAATTGCAGAGGGTAACAATAAGGTTGCTGAGCTTGTTAATGAACGAGATAATTATGACCGAGAGTCAAGTTCAATGCGTCAAAAAGAACGTGATATGACAGGTGAACGTGAGCGCTTAAGCGGTGAGGTTGCAAGACTTGAGGAACGCCGTGAAAACATGCTTCGGGAATATGATGAAATTATTAAGCGTCTGTTTGATGAATATGAACTCACCCGTACCGAAGCGGAGCAAATTGCAGAGCCTGTTGAAAATGTCGGTGATTCTAAGCGCGAATTACAAGA
>JAZSCC010000117.1:0-6197 GCA_045602685.1 Acutalibacteraceae bacterium
AAGACCTATTTCAAGCTCCTTTTTCTTAGAAGCCAATTCCAAAAATTTTTGAGCCTTTTCGCTTTGTTGCGCCAAAGGAGCTACACGTGCTTCAAGCTCGTCCACAATATCGTGCAAACGCAAAAGATTATCTTCCGCCGCAACCAATTTACGCTCGGCTTCGATTTTGCGGTAACGATATTTGGAAATACCAGCCGCTTCTTCAAAAATGTCACGACGCTCGCCCGATTTAGAGCTTATAATATTATCAATTTTACCTTGACCTATCATTGAATAACCGTCACGGCCAAGACCTGTATCCATAAATAATTCGTGAATGTCCTTTAGTCTTACCGATACGTTATTTATAGCGTATTCGCTTTCGTGTGAACGGTAATAACGGCGGGTAATTGCCACAGAATCGTTATCAAAATTTAAAGAACGGTCGGTATTGTCAATATTCAAGGTAACTTCGCAATAGCCGTGTGGACGGCGGGTTTCAGTACCGCCGAAAATAACGTCTTCCATAGACTGCCCGCGAAGGCTTTTAGTAGACTGTTCACCCAAAACCCAACGCACCGCATCGGAAATATTACTTTTACCGCTACCGTTAGGGCCTACAACGGCAGTTACACCTTTACCGAACTTTAACACAGTTTTGTCAGCAAAAGATTTGAAACCCTGAATTTCTATCGACTTTAAATACAACTGTCATTCATCCTTTCAAATGCCAACTGCTGCGGCTCTTTAGAGTCGTCTTGTTTGACACTTACTTTATATCCCATTTCTTGAAGTTTAATAATATTTGATTTTTTATTACCCATAACCTTGGAAATTTCTTTAGGATTAACATATAAGATATATTCACCTGAATCAGGCAAAACTTTTAATATTTTATTAAAATAACGCCTTGAATCACATAACTCACGAAATGAGGGGTGCCACGGTCCTGCGACGTATCTTGATTGGTCTATCGAATGAAGACCGGTGCGGATAACCTTAATATTGTGCATTTCAAACAGTTCAATTAATTCAACACATAAATCTACAGTATCATCTAAAGTTGGCGGAATATACTCACCCGAACTTATCAACTCTTCAAGTCGGGTACCGCTTAACGTTATTGTTGGATAAATTCTGACTGTTTTGGGTTGCAGAAATGCTATTTGTTCGGCTGTAAACAAGTCCAGCTCGTATGTACTCTTATAAAGCCCCGTCATCATCTGCAATCCTAGTTCAAACCCAAACGATTTAACCAAGTTTGATGCGTTAACCACATCGTCGGCTCTGTGACCGCGATTATTAGCGAGCAAAACCTCATCCGACATACTCTGAGCACCCAACTCAATTGCAGTAACACCGTATTGCTTCAAAATTTTCAAAACATCAGTATTAATGCAATCAGGCCTGGTTGAAATACGAATACCGCAAATATCACCGATATTTATGAACTGTTTTGCTTTTGCTAACAATTCAATCATATAATCTTGGTTTATGGCAGTGAAACTGCCGCCAAAAAATGCAAGTTCAGTATTTTCAGCATCATAATGCGGTGATGATTTTGCAATATTTACTGCATTTTCAATATCCTCGGCACGTGGCAACTTGTCCGCACCCGAAATTATATTTTGGTCACAAAAGCTACACCTGTTAGGGCAACCTAAATGTGGGACAAAAACCGAAATGTTTGCATGACTCATACATCAATGCCCATTAATTCAAGTGCTTTTTTTGCTGCTGACTGTTCAGCCTGTTTTTTACTGTGTCCCTCACCGGTGCCGATTACATTTGAATTTAGTCTGACCTCTACCGTAAAATTTTTATTATGGTCAGGTCCAACCTCATTAATCAGAACATAACTTAATTCCTCACCGGGATTTTTCTGAATAATTTCCTGTAACTGAGTTTTATAATCGTGAAAAGCGTCTTCAACCGTATGATTTTTAATTTCATCCTTAACAAAACGCATAACATGAGCCCGAGCAACCTCCATGCCCCCATCAAGATACATTGCGGCGAGTAACGCCTCAAAAGCATCGGCTAAAATAGACGAACGCTCTCGACCTCCGTTTTGCTGTTCGCCTTTACCTAAAAACAAAAACTTACCAAGCTCAATTTCACGGGCAAATGCAGCCAAAGATTTTTCACAAACCAAAGAGGCACGAAGTTTTGTAAGTTCGCCCTCGGGATATTGCTTAAAATTGCGAAAAATATACTCGGAAACAATAACTGACAATATTGAATCGCCTAAAAACTCCAATCGTTCATTGGATTCCGGAATACTTTTAACCTCATTAATATATGAGGTATGGGAAAGTGCTCTGAGCATAAGAGATTTATCCCGGAATTCATAACCGATAATTTGCTCTAATTCCTTCATTTTAACACCTTATTCCTCGATTTCGGCAACTTTGATACTTCCTAAATCGGCGGAAATTTTATTTATAACATCATTTTCAATACATAGTTTTGCCTGTCGGATTGCGTTTTTAATAGCCTTTGCATTTGAACCGCCATGAGCCTTGATTACAGGCTTTTTAACACCTAATAACGGTGCTCCGCCAACCTCGCTGTAATCACCGAATTTCTTAAGTCCTGCCATCTCACTTTTAGCAAGTAAATAAGACATTTTTGTTTTAAAATTAGTAGTGAAAACACCTTTGAGCATCTTCATAAGGTTCATAGCAACACCTTCATAAAGTTTCAAAGCAATATTGCCTGTAAATCCGTCGGCAATGATACAGTCGCAAACACCTGCCGGCATTTCCCGCGACTCAATATTTCCAACAAAATTTATCGGGCTTTCCTTTAAAAGCTTATACGCCTCTAATTGCAACGGTGTACCCTTAGTATCCTCTGTACCGATGTTTAACAAACCAACCTCAGGGTTATTAACACCCTCTACATTCTGCATATAAAGTGAAGCCATAATGCCAAATTGTTGAAGCATCTCAGGTCTACACTCTGCGTTTGCACCGCAGTCCATCAAAATAAACTTTTTGGTTCTGGAAGGCAAAACTGTACCTAACGCCGGACGTTTGACACCCTTAATACGCTTGACAATAAAGGTTGCACCGGCAACAACTGCACCTGTGCTTCCGGCTGAGACAAATGCATCGGCCTTATCATCAGCGACCAACTGCAAAGCAAGACCTAAGGAAGTGTTTTTCTTTGAGCGTACAATATCAGTAGGTTGGTCATGCATATCAAAAATTTCTTCGGTATGTTCAATATCAATACCGGAAATATCAATATTGTTATCGTTTGCAACCGATTTTATTATATCCTCATTACCGGTTAACAAAATTTCTACACCATATTCGTTCTTAGCGTCTACAGCACCTTTAATAACCGCTAACGGTGCATTATCTCCGCCAAATGCGTCAACTGCAATTTTCATATTTATATCCCCCTATTTACCAGGATTTTTCTTCTAATTCCACTTCAGGAATACTGTCACAAAACCCATTATCCAAAAACCACTCAGCAGAACGGTAAAAAAACTTAGCATACCGCTTTTGCTTATCTCTTATATGTTCAGTTAACGGCGGCAAAACGCCGAAATTAGCACCCATTGGCTGAAAATTCTCAACCGTTTCATCACTGATATAACCGGATAGCGCACCGAACATAGTATATTCAGGAAAATCAACAGCACTCTTTAATCCAAGTTTTACCGCTAAATGATATGCCGCAATTAATCCTGATGCGGCCGATTCCATATATCCTTCAACACCGCTTATTTGCCCCGCAAAATAAACTTTAGGATAAATTTTCATTGAAAATTCTTTATTCAATAACCTTGGTGAATTCAAAAATGAATTACGGTGCATTACGCCATAACGTACAAACTCGGCATTCTCAAGCCCCGGTATCATACTAAAAACCCTTTTTTGCTCACCAAATTTCAAGTTGGTTTGAAACCCAACCAAATTAAGCATTGTGCCTTTAGAATTTTCTTTGCGCAACTGCACCACTGCCCACGGTCGATGACCTGTATTAGGGTCTCGAAGTCCTACCGGTTTTAACGGGCCGTATCGCATTGCATCCTTGCCCCGTGTTGCCAAAACCTCAATCGGCATACAACCCTCATAAACCTTTAAAGGATTATCGGCATCATGTAAAATTGCCCTTTCAGCCGAAATCAGTTCTCCATAAAAAGCCTCATACTGAGCCTTATTAAACGGACAGTTTATGTAGTCATCCGAGCCCTTACCATAACGGCTTTCACAGAAAACCTTGGAGTAATCAATACTTTCTGCCGTAACAATCGGTGCTGCGGCATCAAAGAAATTAAGATATTCCTCTGAACATAATGACTTAATATTCTGATACAAATCACCGTCGGTCAAAGGTCCTGTAGCAACAATTATATACTCATCAGGGTTAATATCAGTAACCTCTTTATTGATAACGGTAATGTTAGTGTTGTTTTTAATTTTCTCAGTAATATACTTTGAAAACAAATCTCTATCAACCGCCAACGCACCGCCTGCCGGTACTGAACAGTTCATTGCCGCCTCAATACAAATCGAGCCAAGCTGTGCCATTTCCCATTTAAGCAAGCCCGCAGCAGAATTAAGCCGCTTTGCCTTTAGCGAATTTGAGCAAACAAGCTCAGCAAAACCCTCAGTCTTATGCGCCGGTGAAAATTTTTGGGGTTTCATTTCATAAAGTTCAACCTCAACTCCTGCCGAGGCTAACAGATATGCTGCCTCACAGCCGGCCAAACCTGCTCCTAAAACCTTAACCTTCATTTGCTTCACTGTTAGATTTTGCAGATTTTTTACGGGTTACGGCCTTTTCAAATCCGCAATCCCCGTTTAAACAGGATAATTTACCTCTGCCTTTAAAAAGAGTTTTACCGCAAGTAGGACAGTTTTCCGCAGTCGGCTCATCCCATGTCATAAACTTACATTTAGGGAAACTTCCACAACCATAAAATTTCTTTCCCTTTTTAGTGCTTCTTTGAACAAGCTTACTGTCGCAAACAGGGCAGGCACCCTTGATATCACCTGTAATCGGCTTAGCGTTTTTGCAGTCAGGGTATCCGGGGCATGCTAAAAATTTGCCAAACCGACCGTTTTTAACAACCATTTTTCTTCCGCATAACTCACATACAACATCGGTTTCTTCGTCTGGAACCTTAACTCGCTGACCATTCATATCACTTTCAGCAGATTTTAAAGTTTTTGCAAATCCGTCATAAAATTTGCTGATAACTTCAACCCAATTTAAAGAGCCATCACCTATTAAATCAAGTTCTTCTTCCATACCGGCAGTAAACTTGATATCAACAATTTTAGGAAAATGCTCGCACATAATGTTAGTTACCGCTTCACCTAATGCAGTAGGTGCATACGCCTTACTGATTTTTGTAACATAATCACGTTGTTCAATATTTGAAACAATCGGAGCGTATGTGGCCGGTCTGCCTATTCCGTTTTCATCAAGAGCTTTGGTTAATGTTGCATAATTATAGCGTACCGGCGGCTGAGTAAAGTGTTGTACACCCTTTACTCCGTCAACTGCATCGGCTCTTAAAACATCACCGGCTGTCAACGGCGGAATTGCACTGTTTTCCTCTTCTTCACCATCGTGCAACTCGGTATAAAGTGCAGTATAACCGTCAAATTTTACCTTATATCCACTTGCCTTAAACATATATCCGTTATTTATTATATCAACCGAAACGGTATCCTGTAAGCTGGCCGACATTAACGAAGCTATAAAACGTTCCCAAACTAATTTATAAAGCTTGTACTGTTCCGTTGTAAGCGAAGACTTAACCGACTCCGGAGTAATGTCAACCGAAGTAGGTCTGATCGCCTCGTGAGCATCCTGAGTTCCTTTTTTAGCTTTGAAATAACGGGGATTTGTGGGATTATACTTACTCCCGAAACGATTTTCGATAAATGTCTTTGCAGCAGCACGTGCCTCCTCAGAAATGCGAAGAGAATCGGTTCTCATATAGGTAATAAGACCGACACTTCCCTTTCCCTCAATTTCAACACCCTCATATAACTGTTGAGCAATCCGCATAGTACGTTTACCGTCATAACCCAATCGGCGTGAAGCCTCCTGTTGCATTGTTGAGGTGTTAAAAGGAGGTGCGGGTTGCTTAGTTCTTGTTCCGTTTTTAACATTTGATACAGTAAACTCGCCAATCTTAACCTTTTCTAAAATTTCGTTAGCGACAGTTTCGTTAGGTATCTCAA
>JAZSCC010000118.1:0-9621 GCA_045602685.1 Acutalibacteraceae bacterium
ATCTTTAAGAGCTTTTGCTGCTGCATCTACCTCAGCTTGTGATGTAGAGTTTCTTGCCTTGATAGCCTTCTCGAGTGCATCTGCAAGAACGTTCCAGCTTGCTTCGGTATAATCCTCTTTCTTGAGGCCTTCTGCAATAGCAATCTGTCGGTTTAATTCAACGTAGTCCACTGCACCGGGTACAAGTTCCAAAGCGGCAATTGTATCTTTAAGAGCTTTTGCTGCTGCATCTACTTCGGTTTGTGATGTAGAATTTCTTGCCTCGATAGCCTTTTCAAGTGCATCTGCAAGAACATTCCAGCTTGCTTCGGTATAAGCTTCTTTATGGAGAGATTCTGCAATATCAATCTGATGGTTTAATTCATCATAATTAACAACAATTTTAATTGTCATTGATTCATATTGATAGTTCGGAGTGCTACTCATCTTACCATCAACAGTTGTTTCATATTCAAAATCAATTTTACACTCATCATTTACAACAGCAGTATCTTTCAATGTTACTGTAAGTTTGCATGTAAAATCTGCGGGTTTTCCTGCAAAGTAAGCAAGAATACGATTGGCTTCGCTGTAGCTTCCTTCAAAGCCCTCACCTACTTCAACAGCAATGCTATTAATAATATCATCGCCTGAAACACTGAAAGTGCCGCGAATTCCGGCAATATCATCATAATTAAGCGTAATGATTACAGTCTCGCCTATCTTTGCATCGGTTGCCGCAGGGACAACCGTTGCAAAACAAGGAACAACCATAGCATTCATTAACAATAAGGCAAGCAACAAAACAAGTAATTTTTTCATATTTTTCATTTTTGTGCCTCCCGATTACATAATTACATTGTTATCAACAAGCATAGATTCATAATTGTCCCAATCAACAATCTTGTTTGCTATTCTTGTTGCGTCACCGATATCGGTACGTCCGTTGCAGTTGGTATCCGAAGCCAACGCCTGAATTTCGTTGAATTGATATTCACCAACAAGCATTCGGCTGATTAATACTGCGTCACCGACTTCAATACGACCGTTACAGTTAATATCGCC
This sequence comes from Acutalibacteraceae bacterium, assembly GCA_045602685.1. Lineage (GTDB taxonomy): Bacteria > Bacillota > Clostridia > Oscillospirales > Acutalibacteraceae > UMGS172. Next base: position 1,045 of record JAZSCC010000118.1, read on the forward strand.
CAAAACTATAATTGTATACGAAACAACATCAACTTCATCAATATTTTTCCTTTTTGCAGTAGCGGTAAGCTTTGCTCCGTTAACAATAAGGTCACTATCCGAAAGAGTGCCGTCGCCAATTACGATTTCAATGCTATCAGCGTTGTTAGCCTGTAATTTAAGGAGTTCCTTAAACTCGCCAACTGTAATACCTGAAATATGTCCGTCAATAGTAATTGTCATCTTATCGTAATTAACTGTTGAACCGGCAATCTTATCACTTTTGAGAACTTCAAGTGCACCGTTTCCGTCAACAAACTCGGGGAAAATGCCGTCTTGGTCAAAGAGTTTAATTTTGAATTCTGCATTTTCAATAGAAATATCAGCATCTAATGAATAGCCACGGAAGAGGTTTCTACTAAACAATTTTTCAATGTTCTCACGAGATATACCATATGTGCCGTCACCGTCAAGGAAACTTCCAATAGTGCGATTTCCACCGGCAATATCAGCTTTTCTTACCACAACAGCAGCAATTTTACCAATCTTGTCATAAAGTTTTTCAAGCTCAGCAACATCAGTATCTACAACATCATCAAGACCAAGTGCCTTAACCATATTGTCAAAACTATCGTTAACCTGGAGTGCCTTTAATGCACTAATAACCTGGGATGTCTTAAGCGAATTGAAAGCAGTGCTAAGCAGTCCCATATTACCGGTTTCATAATAAGCGCGAATACCGTTAACAAGATTTTCTCTGGCTGTATCGCTAAGGCCATCAGCAATAATCACACTAAACATAACTGCATAATCGGGATTTGTCCAATCAACAATTACGCTGGCATCTGCCGAAGCACTAACCTTAATATCATTTCCAACCTTATTATGTGAAACTTCGATATTAATGTCAGTTGTAATAGTTCTGCCGAGTTCCTTAAGCAAATCGGCAAGCATAAGCTTATCTTCTTGGTTTCCGACAACACAAATCTTGAGGTTGGTGCTATTTGCCTTATCGCCGGAAACAATGCTGCTTGTAATATAATCGCCATCAACAACATGGGTAAATTCCATATTCCACGGTTTAGTTACCATGCTATATTCAAAAACAGGAGTATCATTTCTAATGGCTTGAGAAATTGCTGTCAAATCAGTTGCATCATCAAGAACTTTATTAACAAATGCCGAAAGCTGCGAAGTATCAACAGTCTTTAATACCTCGTTAATAACCGAGTCAAGACGGTTGCTGGAGCTGTAAAGACCTATAAGGTCTTCAAGTGTAATGTCGTAAATAGTATTGCCGTCAAGCTCAAGATAATTGCTTGAATATCCGTTAAACAAGAGGTCACATGCTATATCAACTGCAAGGCCTGCAACATCCGGCACACTATTGGTGCGAATGAGACCTGCATTCAAGGAAACAACAAGGTTTCCTTGGGCATCTTTAACGATATCATAATACTGATTTACAACAACGCCGTCAGCATTCTGGGCAAATCCCAGTTTTACGAATTCAGAAACGTCCTGTGCATACTTTCCTGCAACAAGGGTAATGTTTCCTGAAACTTTGCCTGTTACCTCAGCAACCTTGCCATATTCAATGTTGCTATCGATTACAATGGTCTTTCTATTGGCAGTCAAATCACCCTTAATGCTAAAGCCATTAAGATTGAGCAACGTAGGCCTATTGATGATTAAATCATCTTCGATATCCTTGAGGAGAACAACAACAGAGGTTCCTTCTATTTCACCAAGTTGCTCGCTCAAATCAGCAGTAATGCCTACCTTATTAGTAATACCGGCTGCATCAGTATCTGCGTAAAGAGCTTCATACTCTACTCCGAGCTTATCAAGAGCAATAGAGACCTCAATATTAATGCCTGTGTCTTTTTCTGCAATAATATTTGCAAGAACACCGACATTCATCGAATCGATAAATGAAGAAATTCCGATATTTCCGGTTGCTGTACCACTGATTTCATCATAAGTGAATGTAGCACCGGTATAGAAAGATTTAATTGTCGAGAAAAGTGCCTCTGCGCCCTTCTTAGATGAAAGGTCTAAGTCCAAACCGAATTTTGCTAAAGTATTGTCAAAGGTTTCTACAGTGATATCGCCCTTAAATAAAGGAATAAGCAAATTGTTTATAAATGTTACTGTAATTTCACCGTTTACAGCGTTTATATCGTTCAAGCTTATATTCTCTGTTACAAGGAGAACTGCTAAAAATGCCTCATACATCTTTTTAGGCATATTTAACGAAACACCGACTTGACCGTCCTCACAGACAAAAGTCATATAAGAACTTAAGTTTTCTTCAAACAGATTTCTTACGTGTACTAACTCTTCTGCAACTGAACCCAACGTCACATAGAAAGGAACGCTGGTAATGTTACTTGCCGACGTGCCAAGTTGCATAGTTGTTTCAAGCAACTTACCACCCATAGCTGTAAAGGGCTTGTTAGTAATAACCTCTCCCTCTATTGACATATCAGCTATGTTTCCGTTTTCGTCTACAACATTAAGTAAAGTATCAACGCCAAATCCACTGTTGAGAAGTGTATCGACAATGGTCTGCAAATAAACGGTGCCGTCTGCAAGGAACTGTTGATTATCAAGGCCGATGTACGGATATGCGCCCTGTACCATAGCAACTGCTACACCTTGTACGGCAGAAGTAAGTGCATTAGGTGCACTGGCATCAACTTTGAGAACAATGGAGAATTCTCCGTTTGCATTCTCTACCAAAGCAAATACTACTTGGTCGTTTGAAATTGATGCATTCAAACTATTGACATAGTTTACAAGATTTTCACGTAAAATGAAAACCGATTGTTTGGTTACATTGAAAGTACCTGCAATAACCTTGTCAAGCTCTGCAACTGACAATGTATAGCTGGTTCCGTTAACCTTAACGCCGTTGATATAATAATCGAAGCGATAAGCGGAATCAGTGCTTACGGGAAGATTGATATTTCTATCAGCGAAACTTACATATTGAGTATCTGCATCAGGAACTGAAACTTCAAAAGATTTATACGTCCAAACGAACTCATAGGTCTGCTGTTGAATATCACCGGCAACTACGCCAACAAGAGCATCAAAAACACTCTCGTCATAAGTAGTGTTATAATACTTGCCGTCTATAGACTGTGCAGCAAGTTGTTGTTCAATATTGTTCTTTAATACATCAACAAAATTCTGGTCAATAACTGTATCGACAAAAACAACATCTGATGTTACAGTAGTATTTTTGCCACCCTCAATCTGAAGATTAACAGTTATAGCTATTTTGTTAGAAGCGAAAACTACGATAGAGGAATCAGTAAAATGTAATTCTTCATCAAGAGAAGTAACGTCGTTTGTTTGACCTTTGCTCTGGATAGCAGCTGTAAGAGTTCCGAGACGGCTGCTGCTTAAATCAATCAATTCATTCGGAGCAGAAAGGTCGTTCTTAACTTCGTTCATTGTGGTTTCAAGAGTAGTAAGTTTAGCAACATACTCATCAACCTTATCGGGAGTAACGATGTTAGAAGGCAACGAACGAATCAATCTTTCAAGAGCATCGAGTTTATCCTGTGCAGTAAGATTTCCGTCATCACCAAGCATATCAGTCATAAGACCTGCCAACTTGCTGATTTCGTTTCTGATTCTGGTATTATTATTGTAATAATAAAGTAATCCGTCAGTAGAAGCCTTGTACTCGCTAACTATGTCATAAAGATAGAGGTTGGTATCTCCCATACACTCTGACTGAATAGAATCAAGAGCGGCTTTAAAGCATGCTTTAAGAGCGCTATCTTTTGCTGCATCGTCATTAAGAGTAGTATTCTCAATAAGACCTGCAAGGATATTTACCATAGTACGGTTGAGTGTTTCAAGATTAGCCTTTTGATAGGCAATTCTATCCAATGCGTCAAGCTGTTTATCAGCCTCATCTTCAAGCATTGCAGGAATGTTTGCAATACCGATAACGGTTGCGGTATCGAAATTTTTAAGATAGAGACGATAGTTAACGGTTACGCTTTCAAAATCTTCATCAATTTCTACTTCACTTTTTCCGTCAAACAAATATGTATGACCATTTGAAAGTGTATAACTATACGGCTTCCAGAAAAGGTTACTATAGCTGGCACTATAATCAAGTACTGTGAGTTTATTACCTACAAGAGTTACGATATTGTTTGTGTTATCAGGGTAGCGGACAGCAACCGACTCGTTTTCAAGAAGTGCACCTGATAAAAGAATAGAGGCACCCTTTCCTTCCAAGTAATTATCTGCAACTATCTGATAAAGATTAGAAGAAATGTAGGATTTTCCTACTTTACGGCTGATACTTGTAGTATCGGTAATTTTGTAGTTGGTTCCCTGTGCATAATAAGTACCGTTAACAGTGTAGTCATAAGCCTTTTCAGCGTTTTCATGACTTTCAAGATTTACAATATAACCGTAAGGATAAGAAACTGTACCAAGACTTCCGTATGCAAAGGTTACGTCATACAAATTAGGATTATAAGTAATAACGTATTCTATATCCTCGGTGAGTTCAGAAGGTAACTGACTTGCGGTTGCAGTAAACTTTCCGTCTACATAAGCAGAACCCCAAGAAGCTTTAGCTGAGGTTTCGATACCGGTTTCTAAAACAGCGGCAATAATTTCAGCCTCGGTAGCGCCTTCGCCGAGAGTTACGGTAGTATTTTTAGAATCATATTCGTAATATTTAACGTCAGTACTTGTTGTATCAACAAGATTCAATACAACCTTAACCTTAACATCAAACATACTCATATTGTACTGTACTTTAGCAGTGGATGCTCTGAGAGGATTTTTGATTTCAATAGCCGAAATATCGGTAAGAGTTGTAATCTGAGCTACTAAAGTATCAAGAACGCTGTACTCTAAAGAAGTAAGACCGTCTTTTACAATAGTCTTCTCGGTTGCATCCCAACTCTTCTCACAAACAGCCTTCAAATCGGCAGAACATCCCTGTAAAGCCGAGCGAAGAGTAAACAAAATTGCATACTCCGGTGCAGTATCAATAGAATCAATCAAACTCCAGAAAGTAGCGGTAAGGATATTTTCCAAATGCTTTTGTGTTTCTGCAGCTTTTGCTTTGAGAGCAGCACCGTTTTTAACAAGATATTCAACCTTGCTGGAAGCGTTTGCATATTCATTCAACATCACTGTAAGGTCAAGCACACCGCCGTTTTTGGTCATCTGCTCATTAAGTGCTAATGTTGAAGTTTTAGCCTCTTCTTTATTGAAGAGAACGACAGCATAATATCCGTTAAAATATACACCTTTACCGGTAGTTGCAAGCTCAACCATTTCAGGCATTGCCTGCTCAATAAGAGCAATATCAGACTTGGTATCATCAACTGCTTTCAGGTTATCAAGTCCTTCGGTCAGGTATTTAGGCGCATTAAGAAGAATGCTCTGTAATCCTTCAGAAACGTTTATATCAAGAGCATAATCAACAACAACGGAAAATGCATTTCCATCATAGGAATAAGTGCCCTCGTTATTTGCAATAGCAACCGTTTCCTTAACTTCGTTTCCAACAACAATATCAGCCGAAACCGCTTTCCAGATGTATCCATCTGTACCCTCATAATTATCGACCGTGATTTTTTTGTTGTCAGCGTCAACGGTAATAAGACCGTCATCCGAGTCAGGAACATAATAGGAGTGTACAGCTCCGGTCAAAAGTCCGGAAGCCAAAAGCTCCTTCTCTGCGTTAGAAAGTTCATAGTTTTGTGAAACTATCTTTCCATCGGTCAGAGTTTCAATCGTGTTCGGCTCGGTCACTGCATTTACACTCATAACCGGAACTAACATTGACACCATTATGGCCAACACTAATACCCAGGCCTGAGTGCGCTTTAAAATGCCTACCTTCTTCTTCATTACAATATCTCCTCCTAAAAGAACAATTATGCTGTTATAATACTGAACATGCCAATCATTTTGATTGAACAACCCATCTTTTTAACGCACAGTAAATGTCGCCTTAAAGGTTAAATTCTCACAAAATCATCGTAAATTCACCCGATTTGTTTACTTTTGGGTACAAAAGGGTATAATACAGCACTATTACTACCATATCATAACACAGAGCAAATAATAAGTCAATAAATTTAACGATTAATAAGTTAAATTTTGTAACGTTTTCCAAATTTTTTTAACCACTAAAACTATTTTTTTCTATAATCACAGTATCTCCCAAAATTATCGACATTTTCTGACATTTTATGACAATGACATTCGACGTCACTTTATATATAAAACAAAAAAAGGTGCGACTTCAACAGAAGCCACACCCGAAAAATGCAAACCCCTATTGTTACCACACAATTCTCAACAAAAAGGGCTCTCCCTGTATTTGTCAAACGGAATTTGCATTTTTACCAAATTCATTTTTGACAAATACAAATAAAGGTATACAACCTCTATATAAAAATAGAGAGTTACCCTTTATATTGTTGATTAAATTGTGTGGCAACAATAGTATAGTACACTAAATTTAAAATGTCAACATAAAATTCTTGTGAAATTATATCTTTACTTCTTGATAATTTAATGTTTAGTTAAAACTTTTAACCCAATTCACTAAAGAACCATGATGTGTGTTTTTCCGTACTGTATCTAACATATAGTCAGTTACAGGGCCGTTACCTCTCATTTTTTCCAGAATTGCTTCCTGAAGCTCCTCAACCGACATTCCTTCATACGGTTTATTCAAGTCTATGTTTACCTTCTCTGCTACATTTTCCTTTTGTCTTTTTTCAGGTTCAAAATTATGAGGCTTTTCTATAATTTCCGCTTTTGCGTCGGCTTTCACTACTTCTGTTTTTACAGGCGCAAAATTATCATCAACGAAATCTTCAAGAATCCAGATTTCACCGAAGGAAGCAGGCACTGTTACCCCAATATGTCCTTCCTTCACACAAACTCGTTCACCCGACAACGCACCGACATATTTGCCGAAATTTGAGCAAGAAAGATTAAAACTCACATCACGGTCACTATTATTGACTGTAACAATTACAGACTTTCCGTTAAATGTTCTCTCATAAGCAAAATGAGTTGTTTGCAATTCCAATTCCTTATATTCCCCGTAACAAAGAGCCGGTGTATTCCGTCGGATTTTACCGAGGGCTGATATAAGTGCAGTATACGGATTGGTTTTTATTGCATCTTTGTAATTATCAAAATTTAATGCAGGTCTTAAAGAATCGTCAGAGCCACGCTCCTTTTTACCTTCAATACCAAATTCCGAACCGTAATAGATTGACGGAATCCCCGGCAAAGTGTAAAGCATAACGTGTACAGGTACAAAATGCGATTTGTTTTGAAGTTTGGTATAAATACGCTCTACATCGTGATTATCAACAAAGGTGTAGAGATTAAGGCGGTTTCCAACCATATCACTTACATATTTGATTGTATGTGCAATCTCAAAGTAATTGTGGTCGTTGTGTGCGGAATACAATGCTTTGTGAAGCATATAGTTTGTTACCGAGTGCAGAGTTCCGTCATTAGCCCAACGTGAGTAATTGCCGTGGATAACCTCACCCATAAGCCAAAAGTCCGGTTTTTCTTCATTTGCCACCCCGCGAAGCACCTTCATATATACAAAATCCATTACGTCAGCCGCGTCAAGACGGATGCCGTCAATGTCAAATTCACTTACCCAAAAACGAATAACGTCACAAATATAATCTCTGACGGCAGGATTGTGTTGGTTTAACTTTACAAGAAGGTCATATCCTCCCCAGTTTTCATAAGAAAAACCGTCATTATAGGAGTTATTACCGAAGAAATTGACGTTACAGTACCAATCTTTATACTGTGAGTTTTCTCGGTTTTGTTTAATGTCTTTAAATGCAAAAAAATCTCTGCCGGTGTGATTGAATACACCGTCTAAAATCACTCGGATTCCCAGCCTGTGACACGCTGACACAAAATCAGTCAGGTCTTGGTTTGTGCCGAGTCTAGTGTCGAGTTTTTTATAATCGGTAGTTTCATAACCGTGTCCGACCGACTCAAAAAGCGGTCCTATGTAAAGTGCATTACACCCGATTTCCTTAATATGCGAAATCCACGGCAATAAAGTATTAAGCCTATGCACAGGCTCGCCGTAAGGGTTCTGTTTCGGTGCACCCGTCATTCCTAACGGATAAATATGATAAAATATTGCTTCGTCATACCAAGCCATTTCCCCGTCTCCTTAAGTTTTTCTATATTTTATCACTTTTGTCAATAAAATACTACAGATACAAAAACCTCGGCAAAAATTTCTTCAAATGCAAACGTAGGGGCGAACTGCATTCGTCCGCGGGCGGCCTGGGACCGCCCCTACAACACAAAATCCCCACCGATTTCTCGGTGGGGATAGATTGTTTATGAAATTTTATTATATCATAAAACTAAAAGCGCCAGCTTTTATAGCGGCAAAGCCGCTTGCCACGTCGTAACGTGGCAGTTTTAGTGATTCAATGTTCTCAAACAAAAATCGCAGATTTTTAAATGCATACGCATTTCGGCAGCGTACCACCGCCGTCGGTTTGAGGTCATTATTTCATATCCTTGATTGCAACC
>JAZSCC010000119.1:0-2228 GCA_045602685.1 Acutalibacteraceae bacterium
AAACCTTGTGATATATTCTGCACCGCATTTTAAAAATCTTACGTTATTTATTCCGGATTCCTGCGCCTTTTCGCATGCCTGAACGATTACATTACTGTTTTTTTCGACGGCAATTATATTGATTTCGGGGTGTTGCTTTGCTAATTCGCAGGCAAATTGACCTTTGCCGCAACCTATTTCAAGCCAAACAGGACGTTCGGTACCGAACCATTCCTTTAAATCAATGTATTCCTTAACATGACCGGCAGTGGCAAAGTTTAAATCATCACTATTGGCTGAAATAAGCCAACTGCCGCAGGCGGTCTTGCGTTCATCTAAATGTTTAAGTCTTTTCATTCTCATATATAAAAACCATTCCAAATTACTGTATATTGTATATTAACGTAAAAATTATAACATATCCGTCTTGTACTTGCAACGGAAAAATGCAAAATTAAAAGTGATTTATATATTATGTCTGTCGTTTGTTTGGATGCTACATTTTTCATTGTAATTGACAAAGGGTATTAGGTGTTGTATAATAATTTAATTCCTTGATTAACTAGAAAGAGTGCTTTTGATTAATGAAAAGAATTGTTATTATAGGCGGTGGTCCCGCGGGGTTAACGGCTGCATACGAGCTATTAAAAGCAACAAGTGAATATGAGATAATTCTTTTAGAAGAAAGTAATACTTTTGGCGGTATTTCGAGAACAGTAAATCACAACGGCAACCGTATGGATATGGGCGGTCACCGTTTTTTCAGCAAGGACAAAAGCGTAAATGACTGGTGGGAGAATATTCTTCCGTTACAGGGTGCTGAGTCATATGATGACATTAAGTTAAACCGTAATATATCGTTGGCTGAGGGTGGACCTGACCCTGAAAAGACCGATGAGGTTATGCTTGTCCGTAAACGTGTATCCCGTATTTATTTTGACGGCAAGTTTTACGATTACCCGATTTCTTTAAAGTGGGAAACCTTTAAAAATATGGGGTTTGTCAATACTGTTAAGGTCGGGTTTTCATATCTTAAAACGGTATTTCATAAGCTGCCTGAGGAAAATTTGGAAAACTTTTATATCAACCGTTTCGGTCAAAAATTATATGAGATGTTTTTTGAATATTATACCGAAAACCTTTGGGGAAGACACCCGAGTGAGATTGATGCCTCTTGGGGTGCCCAGCGAGTAAAGGGTGTGTCGGTGCTTGCTATAATAAAGGATATTTTCTCAAAAATATTTAACGGTAAAGGCCGAAAGGTTGAAACCTCTTTAATTGAGGAGTTTAAGTATCCCAAGCTTGGACCGGGTGAATTATGGGAGGTTACTGCGCAAAGGGTAGCCAAAATGGGCGGTAAGATTTTAAAGAACAGTAAGGTAACAGGATTAGAAAAGGGCAAGGACAATAAAATCACTGCTGTTATATATGAACATAACGGAGAATGTGTTAAGTTGGATTGTGATATTGTTATTTCGTCAATGCCTGTTAAAGATTTGATTTTGGGGATGAATGACGTACCCGAAACCGAGAAAAAAATTGCCAAGGGCCTTCCGTACCGAGATTATATGACATTAGGCGTTTTGGTGCCGAGGTTGAAGCTTGAAAATAAAACAAATATAAAAACGATAGGGAATATTGTGCCTGATTGCTGGGTTTATGTTCAGGACCGAAATGTTAAATTGGGCCGTTTTCAGATTTATAACAACTGGTCACCTTATATGGTTGAAGATTTGGAGAATACAGTTTTTGTAGGACTTGAATATTTTGTCCAGGAGGGTGATGAGCTTTGGAATAAAACCGAAGAGGAGTTTGCACGATTTGGTGTTGAAGAAATGGTTAAAATCGGCTTGATTGACAGTGCCGATGAGGTTTTGGATGTTCATCTTGAAAGGGTAAAAAAAGCCTATCCTGCTTATTTTGATACCTATAATGAGATTGACACATTGATAAAGTATATTGATACAATAGATAATCTTTATTGTGTCGGACGTAACGGTCAGCACCGCTATAATAATATTGACCATAGTATGGTCACTTCCTTTGAAGCGGTGAACTGCATTTTAAACGGAATTAATGATAAGAGTGCATTATGGAATGTTAATACCGAGAAAGAATATCACGAGCAGGGAAAGGCTTAAAGTTTTATTATGGATATAAAAAACAATGCCGGGCAATTGATTTTATATCTGATTGTCGGCGGAATTGCAACGATTGTAGAATGGGCGATATTTTATCTGCTTAATACG
>JAZSCC010000120.1:0-14781 GCA_045602685.1 Acutalibacteraceae bacterium
TCTGCTTTTGCTTTTTGCTTAATTTTCATTTTTTTAAATACAGAATACAAAATCTTATGGTCTATATGACCATCAAATCTATTGGGTACAAATATGTAATCATATTTCTTTATAGAATAAGAATATACCGTTTTTTTGTTCTTGCAAACCATTTGGTCTTCAATATTAAATTCGACAATTCCTTTAACATTAAATACTGAGGTCGCTCGTTTGAATTCTTCTTTTCTTAAATCCGCTATTTCGGTACCGGTTCTTTTTTGCAACGGTGAAACGCCCTTGCTGCCATCAGTCAACAACAGCAAATCACACTGCTGTCCGTATCTTGATAAAAAACCGCCCATTCCTATTGATTCATCATCGGGATGAGGAGACACTATTAAAATTTTATTATCGGGTAAAATGTCAATTCCTCTAAACATCTTGTGTTACCTCTGTGTTCTTGATTTTTAAAACAATATTTCTTCAAACTGTGAAAATCTGCCTGAAAAAACCGAACAGTCATATTTAGACGTATTTTCTTTCAATTCATTTAAATCTGTTTCTTTTGTCAATATTGACTTAATAATACTAAACAAAGCCTCAGATGTTTGCTCGGTAATAAATCCTGTTTTCATATCATCAACAATCTCATACGCTGCAGGAAAATTTGTGGATACTGCCGGCACACCGAGAATTTGAGCCTCAGCAAGAGTCAGGCAAAACGACTCGTGGCGTGACATTTGCACATATAAATCGGCGTCTTTAACATAAGTATAAGGATTCATACGTTTACCCATAAGAATCATATGTTTTTGCAGATTGTTCTTTTGAATTTTATCATATAACTCCTGTTTTAAAGACCCGTCACCAATAAAATACCACTTAAAATCTGCGATACCTTCATTAAGCAACGCTTTACAAATATCAATTGCTAAAAACGGCCTCTTTTCTTTTGCAATTCTTCCGCAGGTGACAATTGAAAAACCTTGCTTATCGAATGATAAATCGCCTTTTTGCTGCGCCGCCGATAATATTAACTCTTTATTAATAACATTATAAAAAACATATGACTTATTTGCCAAAGACGGATACATTTCATCAAAAGAAGCCTTGCACGACTTTGACACACTCACAATGCTGTCATAATTTTTTAAATACTTAATACTGTCCTGCGGCATTTTGTAATGTTTTAAATCCATATGAATCAACATTACCTTCTTTTTTGCAGTTACTCTATTTAATAAATATATATTTTCAACCGCATCGGGCAACGCCCAACCAATAGCCGCATCATAATTTTCATTTAATGCGGCATATCTGTCAACAGAAATTTGATACTGCTTAAATGTTGCTGTTTTAGTAAACTTAGTAACAAGAATATTAAAAGCCAATTTAAATGCTTTTATCATATGCATTCCTTTGACCGCTTTTTTGATATATTGCTTCAAATCTAAGCCCTTAACACACTTAACAGTAATCCATTCGGGGATTTCATCAATTATACTACTATGCTCACCCAAAACGACAACAGTAACCGAATGTTTTTCAGGTGGAATATCTTGTAACAAATTAATTAAACTTCTTTCAATTCCGCCTATATTTTTTATTTGTGCAATAAAAACTATTTTCTTTTTCATTATAATCACTTTATTTTTATATTTTTTTACCCATTTTGAGCAGCACAAAAAACATATAATAGGTAACAACCGTTATTCCTATTTTAGCGCTAACCCATGCAATCTTTTCCGCCGTCAACAAGCTTGAAAATTTCCTTTTTGTGATTTGCTCGATAAAACCCTTGTCATTGTTTATTGTTTTTATTTTCTTAAATTTTTCTTTTCTATTATACGGAGTGCCAAATCTGAAAAGATTAGAAACCTCTTCAAAATAACGTTGCGCAAAACCTTTACGACGTGCTTCCGTTAGTTCATTTTCAGGTATTCCTAATTTTTTTCTGGCTTCAAAAATTTTATCGGAAATCAATGTATAGCCGTGCTCATACATCGGAGAATATTTTGCTCCTATTTTATGGGTGGTGCTTTCGGCATTATTACGAATGTTATATCCGAAATAATCAATTGTAACTATATTATTACACGCACATAGAACATCAACATTAAAAACTATATCCTCTGCAACAATAAGTTCTTCATCAAAACGTATATTTTTAACGATATTATAATTATAAAGTTTTCCTATCGGACCGTAAAAGATGTTCTTTAATTCGCCACCGGAATAAGCTTCCCTTATACTTTCATTACCCACATATTTTGCATTTTTACAAGTAACCTTGTTTCCACTCATATTTGAAGAAATGACTTTAGCCCCGCAAGCCACTACATCTGTATCGGGTAAAACGTTTGAAATCAACCGCTCAATGCAATCTTTTTCTATCCAATCATCACTATCTACAAACATCACCCATTGGCCGTGAACCAAACCAATGCCGGTATTTCTTGCGTTAGATATTCCGCCGTTTTCTTTATGTATAACAAAAACACGGTTATCTTCACTTGCAAAATCATCACATATCTTACCGCTTTTATCTGTAGAGCCATCATCAACAAGTATCACTTCAATGTTAGTATAAGTTTGTTGAAGCACGGAATTAACACAATCCGATAAATATTGTTCAACGTTATATACCGGCACTACAATAGAAACCATGTCATTAATTGTCCTGTTTGCCATTATTTATGAATAACCTTTCTGAAAAATCTTTTTAGATAATTTTGCATCAAATTCTTTAAATAGTTAAAAGGCTTAGTTTTAAATGTGAACAATGCAAATAAGGAATTAAAAACCACAGTATATACTATAAATGAAATTATGAATCCTATCCAACCACCAAAAGTAATATATTTTATCACAAAAGCAGAAGCTATAAAGCATATAACAACAATCGCTGCATATCCCACATAATGTAAATAGTAGGCTGCTGCATTCTTCTTAAAAATATGTTTATAAATTAATATGGGGTCGGCAATTCCTGTGGTAACAACCCTTGATATCGAAGAGGCCAACAAAATACCAAAAATTCCCCATATTTTACCTAAATAAATTGACAATCCAATATTTATTAACGAGGTAAAAATCGGCACATATTTTGATTGCACAAACAAACCGCAGGTGACACGATACGAAAACGCCGCATAATGTACGCCTCTTATATAAAGCTGTAATACTATAGTGAAAACAACTGCAGCACTTAAAATATACTCCGTTCCAAGCCACTCGGCAACAAATTTATCCGAAAGCGTTAAAATACCTGTGCACGCATAACCGTAAATCCATGCACAAATAAATAGAATTGTATAAAAAACACTTTCCTTTTTCTTTGAGTCATTTTCGGTATTAAGATTTCCTATGCTGGGAGTTAATACATTAGTAATGATTCCCAAAACAGTGTTGGCGGTTTCGGAAATCAAGGTATAGTTAGCATAAAGTCCTACTTTTTGAACACCGTTACCTTCAAGTGCTGTAATAAGGATATTATCGGTACCGTGTATTACAGCCGAATTAAGTTGATAAACGGTAAGTGCACCCACATCTTTTCTGATTGATTTAAAAAGTGTAGTGCTGATTTTTTCCTTTTTGGTTGATTTTAAAAACGGATACTGTTTATTTACAACCCTGCCTATTAAATAACTTTCCAAAGCCATAGTAAATATTTGAATCAGCAAATATAAAACATAGTTTCGTGTAAAATACAAAAACATTATTTGTAATACTATTTGCAATATATGAAAAACCTGGTGATAAATATTTGTAACATACTGCTTCTGGTCAGCATTAAGCAAAGATTTTTTATGAGCATTATAATAAGAAACCACCGTACTTGAAAGATAAAGCAAATATAAAACTACTATACTCTCTTTAACTTCCGGTTGTTCACTTATTAAATAGGTTAAAAACGGCGTTAAGGATATACCTACAACCAAAATAATACTCGCTATAATAAAATAAGCTTTTTTATAAAAATTAAGTAACGCACCAACCGCTTTTTCATCATGTTCCTTAAGAGGCTTGTATAAATTATAAACAATAGCGGTACCTATACCAAGTTCGGCAAAATTTAATATGGTAAGAATGTTAGAAAAAATTCCGTTTACGCCGAGATAAGTTTTTCCAAGCATGGAAATAAAAAACGAACGTGATACAAAGCCTAATAGTGTACTAATCAATTGACATATTAGAGCAATATTAATATTCTTTACAACATTATCCGTTCTGCCGTTATTATTAAAACCCTCTTTAAAAAGTTTCATAGTTTTAACTCCAAAATTTTGTGGCGGTTAACCTGTTCATCAACAGGTGGCGGCGTCATATAATCACCGTAAGCCGATGTTAACCATTTTTCAGGTGAAGCAGGCACGGAAAATTCCAAACCTTCAAAAGTTGCTTTTTTAAACGGAAAATAAACATCCTCATTAAAAAGTAAATTTTTGTATCCTAAATTGCTTACAAAATTTACAAGATATTTTGCGTCTGTTTTTTCTTCGGCTGTCATAATTTTGGTACGCCATTTATCAAGTGTTCTTACGGAAAAAGCACTGAAAACCATACAAAACATTTTTGTTGTTAATTTTTTTGGTTTTTGAGAAGCGGTTTTATAATTAATTACTGTTGTTAAAATGTTAATCTTTTTGGCTCGTTTTGAAAGCTTTTCAACATTTTTTACCTTGTCCAAGGGAAAAATATCAATCCACACACCGTGATTTATGTTAAGATGTGCCATTGCCGGTTCTTTCATAACCGTACCGTTTTTTCTAACCTTGACAATACCTATCGGATAATCGGAATTAAATCTTGTTGCCACACACTCATATTGGTCGGGCAAATTCTTCGCCATTGACAAGAATTTTTCAAAGTCGGCTCTTGGCATTGAAATGTCAATATCGTCATCCCACGGGATAAAACCTTTGTGACGAACGGCACCTAACAAAGTGCCGCTTGTAAGACAATATGAAATGCCGTTTTGGTCACAAAACTGTGTGACATCCGACAATATTTGTAATTCTGTTTTTTGCAATTGTTTTAACAATTCGCCTTTTAATTCAACTAAACCTTGCATTAAATTTCTCCTAAAAGCTTTTTCCACAAAGATGCAACATTATCTTTAGAATATTTAGATAAATCGTTTTCTGCATTCTCGGAAAATTTCTTGCGTAACTCAACACTTTCAATAAGTTCACATATCTTTGATGCCATAGTGTCAACATCAAAAGGCTCGATTAAATATCCGTTTACATTGTCTTTTATAATATTACGGGGTCCATACGGTACATCAAAAGCAACCGTAGGTAAATGATACGCTTGTGCTTCAATTAATACCAGACCAAAGCCCTCGCTGCGCGATGTCATAACAAGCATTGAAGCATCCTGATAAATACAGGCCAAATCGCTTGTTCTACCCTTAAAAATAAAATTGTTTTCTAATTTATTTTCCTTGACAAGTCGGCATAACGCATCCCTTTCGATTCCGTCTCCGTATAACTCCCAACTCCAGTCAGGATGTTTTTCAAAAACTTGTTTAGCTACGGAAATTGCTATATCAAAACCTTTTACGACAAGGAAATGACCGATTGACACAATTTTCTTCGAATTAATATCATAAGCTTTTTCGCACTCATTCACGGCATTTATATTTGGTATATCGCATACTAAACACGGTTGTTTTACCAATTCTTTAAATTGCTTTGTATCATCTGGGGTTAGGGTAACATAAGCACTTGCTGCTTTTAGAGCAAGTTTTCTCAATTTAACCGTTCTGTTACTGTTTAGGTTGTAATGAAAGCTAAAATGCTCCCAAAAAATTTGTTTCAGTTTAGGACACAAAATCTTAAGTGGCAAGGAAAATGTACCCAAAGTCACATCAACATTAATAAGCACGTCTATTTTATTACGTTTTATATATTTACGTAAAAAAAATATATCCTTAACCAATGTTGTAATCCCTTTGTATATACCGCTATCCAGAACATCAAGATTAACATCCTTTGATAAAGGGAAAAATTCTTTTTTGTTTTTTAAAGATTTGCTTAAAACAAACACCTTATATTCATTTTCTTTTGACAATTCATTTGCCAAAAGTTGTGTCATATGCTCGGTACCGCCGGCGTTACCTATATTACCGGCAAAAAAACAAATATTCATTATGTAGTCCTTTAAATTTAGTTGTTTAAGTAAAAATTCTGCAGTTTTTTGGCTGTTGCTTTAATATCGAATCCTGCATCTTTTACCTTTTCTGCATAAACGGTTCGGTCAACCGCTTCATTGTCGTTTGCCATTTGAACCGCATACCTGGCCCAATCTTCGGCAGACAGCTCTAGAGATATTTGTTTTACTCTGTCAGTAAATGCAACCTCTGAAGAAACACTTGTTGATGTCAAAATCGGCACACCATTTGCCTGCGCCTCAACCATAGCTACCGATAAGCCCTCATAAAATGACGGGAATACAAGAACATCAAATCCGGACAATATTTTATTAACATCAAATCTACTTCCCAAAAAGCAAACATTGTTCTCTATTTTTAAACCTTTAACTTTTGATTCGATTTCGGATTTAAGTTCACCTTCTCCAATCAAAACCAACTGAGCGTTACTGTTAATTTTTAAAATCTCGGCAAAAATGTCTATAAGAAAATCATGGTTTTTTTGTTGCATAAAACGCCCAACATGGCCTATAACCAATTGATTATTAAGCCCCAACTCATTACGCATCTGATTTCTGTTTTCATCAGAAAAAATAAATCTTTTTGTATCTACACCGTTGGGCAAAAACTCAAAGTTTTCTTTTAATTTCCCAATGTAAAGCGCTTTGCCTGCTTCGTTTGCACAGGCGAATGCATGAGTAACACTCTTGACAAAAAACAATTTAAAAACCCATTTATAAAGTTTTTGAAAAAGCTTTTCGGTTTTATAAGTACTATGTGAATGAGAATAACGGTTTTTTACACCCGCTTTTTTTGCTTGCGATAAAATAATCCCGCTTAATAAATCGTGATGAGAGTGAACAGTTTGATATTCAGGATGGGATTTGAAAAACTTATATAAATTACTTTTATATTTTATAGGCCC
The DNA here is from genome assembly GCA_045602685.1 of Acutalibacteraceae bacterium. GTDB lineage: Bacteria > Bacillota > Clostridia > Oscillospirales > Acutalibacteraceae > UMGS172. Next base: position 7,062 of record JAZSCC010000120.1, read on the forward strand.
GACATGAGAAATACCGGGCACCATATAAATTTTACCACCCATTTGACGAATTTCATCAGTATACTTGGCCTCAATACGATTATGACACAAAAAATCAAACTGTATCTTCTCTCTGTCAATATTACGGTACAAATTCATTATAAGAGTTTCTGCTCCACCCATATCCATCGTGCCTACGACCTGCAGTACTCTCATCATTATAATTTCCTCCTTATTAAATATAACTGAAAACCCACTCAAATTCACGTAACGTTGATGAAATATTAATTTCATAAAGCCAATAAAGCATATACATAACAACCGTAACAAACTTTAAAATTTTATAATATTTTTTATCGCACGCTTGTAAAATCGAACTCAATCCTAACGGCACCAAAATTCCGGTATATGCACCAAGTCGTGCAAGATAAGCGCTGTTGGAGGTTGCTATACGTACGGTAGCATTTGCTATTAACATATAAACATTAAAAATTTGTTCTTTATCAAGTTTTTTAGTCACAGCATAATATATACCCAATAAGGCCGGCACGCAACCAACTAGAATTCTAAATATATTTACGCTTCTCTCAGAATAATCAGTATGAACAAATTCTTTTTCACTTATCCAACCTACAAATTCAAAAATTGTCTCATAATTCATAGACAACAAAACTGTTGCAGCAATAATAATGCTCATTTTTACAAAAGTGAATTTTTTCGAATATACAAAATAAACCAGAACAAAACACAACGCTGATTTATGTGCTAAAAACGCAATAGCACAAACCAAAATAAATTTTAAAAATTTTCGTTCTAGTATGTATTTTCTTCCAAGGTATACAATACTTACCGCTAAATATTGCCGTATGCCATTAAATGAACCATGCCAGCATCCTGCGAAAACGTATATAAGGGTAACAAACAAAAAATCATCTGTTTCTTTATATGTGCCATAAAGAGCTAATGAAACTGTTATTATCGAAGTTATTAAAAACATAGGATAATAACTATCAAAATACATATATGAAATTTTGCCCAAAAAAGGCACTATCGGCTCATCAAAATTTAAAAAATCATTCCACGACATACTGCTGTATTGGGTTTCGTAAAGCATAATATAATTGCTATAATCAGTACCAACATGGTATCTCAAGCCTGCCGTTAACGAAAGTATAACCACTGTTAAAATAAGGAAAACTTTTGTACTGAAAGTTTTTCGATGAAAAACATTGCCGTTATTAGTTATCCCTGTACGGCTTTGATTTGCTAATAGGCAAAAGAAAACCGTAAAGAGTAAAACTATAAAATAAGTTAACATACTACATCCTCACAAATAAAGTCTAATTAACACATTTATTTTAAGCGCTTTCTCCTATGTAACAGCTTATATATTCCGGAAGGAATAAATCCGAGAATGATAGGTTTTAAGCAATAAAAATATCCGTATATGGGCAATTTCAAGGTTTTTACAGCGTATGCTTTTACATATGCCTCATTAAAACGATACTTAAACTTCTTTCTCTTTTGAGCAGCACGGTCATCACGCATTTTATAAAGCGTTTCTTTTATATTCATGCCCCGATAACCTTTTTGATACATTTTAACCCAAAGATGATAGTCTTCAACACGTAAGAGCTTTTTATCAACAGTATATCCATCGACATCCAAAAAGGCTTGTTTTTTAACCAAGCAGGCTGCATGACAAAACGGAGTGCTTTTTAAAAAATATTTCGGTTCGGGCCGAGGGTTAACATTTGTAGTACCCCAAACACCGTTTTCATCAAAAAACTCCATTTCAGAACTAACAATAGCCATTTCCGGATGTAAAGACAAACATTTGACTTGCTTTTCAAAGCGTTCCGGCATAGAAATGTCGTCCCCATCCATACGAGCTATCAAATCACCTGTTGTAAGCTCTAAACATTTGTTTAATGTATAATTCAGTCCTGAATTAACCTGATTTTTTATAAGAATAATTTTTTCAGGGAATTTATCACAATATTCCTTAGCAATTTTATATGTATCATCAACTGACCCATCATCACACATAATCAGTTCCCAATTTGTATACGTTTGAGCCAGAATAGAATTAATAGCCTCGGGTAAAGTGTCTGCACAATTAAAAATTCCCATTATAACTGAAATTTTTTTATTAATCATAGGATATACAAGTAAAATCCTTTCTTGTTATCATAATTGGTATATGCCCTTTAATTCTTCTTCAACATTCTCACAAAGATACGGCTGTACTGCGGTTTTGGCCGTATTTTCGAATTCTCGTTTAAGTTCTGTATTATTAATCAACTTAATAATTTCGCTTGCCAAACTATTAACAGAATATTCACTTAAAACTATGCCGGTCTTATTATTTATTATAAGTTCACTGTGACCGCGATTATTAGAGGCAACAACCGCTTTGCCGCATAACATAGCTTCAATAATATTTAATCCTAAACCTTCTCTTTTGCTGACTGAAACAACTAAGTCACTTACATTAATGTAATTTTCCAAATCAGTACAATAACCTAAAAGCTTGACTGAATCATTAAGATTTAAAACATTTATAAGACTTGCAAGATTTTTCTCCTCAGGACCGTTTCCTGCCAAAAGCAGTAATGCATTTGGACATTCCCTTAAAATAATAGGCATTGCATTTATTAACATTGATTGGTTTTTATTTTTATTTAATTCGCCTGTACATAAAATTACAAAACGCCCGTCATAACCCTTCTCCTTACTAAAAGCGACAACTTTATCTTCGGGTACAGAAAGATATTTTTTCTTGTCTACACCTGCGCCATGAATATGATAAACATCAGTTTTAAAATTGGCTTTTGCTAACTCATAATCTTCCTTAGCTATAGTTATAAGTTTATCGGTAAAACGATGGGCAAAAAACTTCTCAATAGGATAAAAGATAAGCCAGTTTTTCATAGGCGCACCCTTGTAAAAATGAAAACCGTGTGCAGTATAAAAAACCTTTGTTCCTTTTTTTCGGGCTTTTCGCGCCGCAAGTCTTGCAACAATACCGCCCATTGGAGTATTACAATGTACAACATCATAATTGTCATTATTAATGATTTTTTTCAATTGTTTATAAGCTATAATATTGTCCCTACTTTTCGGCGAACGTGAAAACGGAATATCAAAAACCTTGTCGGCAAAATCAAGTGTTAACCCGTTCTTTTCTGCCAAATTATTTCGTGCAGCAATATGAACCTCTGCACCAAACTGGTGAAGAACCTTTACAAGAGGCCTATGAAATTGACAAATATGGCTTTGAACTGTTGCTACCAATAAGACCTTCATTTTACACCTCGAAAAACAACTTATTTTTTAGGAATATAAAACAGCGTTCGCAAATAATAAAATGTTTTTTCCATCCAAATCCGATAACTGTGAAAATACAAATTTGCAATTTCCACTTCCGCCTTAATAATATCATTGTTCTTATATTCCATTATTCTCTTATGAACAGAATCGCTCTTTCTTTCATTGTGCGGAAACGATAAAAACAATTCAAGTATTTTTCTATTGTTCATCGGCATTGTAGTACGGTGATACAATTGTTGCGATGAAACAACCGATACTCCCCATGCGCCCATTCGCATTTCCCAATAAATTGAATCGGTATGTTCAAAATTATAAATCGGTTCACGCAATCCGATTTCCTTTAGAAATTCATAATACTTTTTGTCAGACCATCGTAGCAAAAACGGATGCCCGAAAAACCTTGTTTGAAAAATACTGCAATGTCTTTCGTTAATAACCTTTGGCATTTTAATTTTATATTTCCGTTCGAAAAATACTCTTGCAACCTCTGAGGCCCAAGATTTCAATTCAACATCATAGGCATTTAACCTATTTAAGTAAACATACTTTCTGATTTCATTATCTGCAAGATTAACAAAATAGTTTGTGTTATGCTGAAGAATTTTCTTTATAAAATCGAAGTCTTCTATTTCACTGTTTTCCTGAGGAATGTTATATAAAGAGTGCTCTAAGCCCAGTTTTTTACATATTTGCTTAGCACCTTTAGCATCAACCAATTCCTGAGGCTTTGAATAAAAGCTAAAGTAAGAAAACTTATCATATAAGCCGTTTGCACATGCAAGTGTGGTTTTACTATCAGTACCACCTGACAATGAAATAGAACATTTATCCCACTTTTTAGCACAACATGCTATTCCGTTATGAATAAGGTCACCTATTTTCTTTATACCTTCTTCTTTGTCTTTATCGGTAACGAATTCGGGATGAGGCTTGATGGGGTAAAATCTAACTATACTGAATTTTTCGTCATAAAGCAAATATGTATTAGCACCCAAACGTTTTAATTCATCATAAGGAGTGATATTGCCCGGCAAATTGCGATTGCCGATGTTATAACACCTCGATTGAACTAATTTTTCAACCTTTTTATTCATCTTAAGGTCACATATATCTGCAACCAACTGCGGATGTTCAGTAATATAAATATTATCTTCTACCTTACCGAAATAGCAACCGGTAAGTGAGCATGCATCCTGACATACAGTTACTTTATTACCGTCGACCAAAAGCACAATATGAAGTCCTGTAAATTCCGAAACTTTGTCAAAATAACTTTCGGTTCCCTTTAAATATGAGTCAATTAAATCGCTACATAAATCTTTTTCAACGTACTTCATATCAAAAGGATTATATGCATGACCAATAATAACCGAAATCAATCCATCTTTTTGACAAGTATATACTGTTTGCTTATTTTGAACATACAAATAATAATTACCAACATTTAATGTGTTCCAATTATTATAAAAGGGATACTCATTTAAGTTCAAAATAGGCTTATTTGTAAACAAATATCCTCTTCTGAAGAGATAATCGCGATACTTATCTGAACCATCAAGTTTGTCTTTAATCTCATCTTTGTATATGCTTATACTCATTTTACCTCTGTCCCCTTAAATTGCTGAAAATAAGCTTTAACATTCGCTCGTGATTGCCATCACCGACAAAACTATTGTGAGGAGTTATGATGACATTTTCTATTGTCCACAGCGGACTATCGGTATCTAACGGTTCTTGCTCAAATACATCAAGCACGGCACCGCCTAATTTATTATTCAAAGCCTCAATCAATGCATCTGTGTCAACTATTCCGCCACGTGCTATATTTACAAGCACACTTCCCATCCTCATACAACCGAATTTTTCTTTATTCATAAGATGGTATGTCTCATTTGTAAGCGGTAACGTAAGCAACACAATATCGCTCACACTTAAAGCATCGTTAATATTTTCAATCGGCAAAATTTCACTGTATAAATCACTACTGTATGGTGCCGAATCAACACCTATAATTTTACAACCAAAAGCACTAAAACGTTTTGCGCATTCATTTCCTACGCTTCCGCAGCCGATAACGCAAACAGTTTTGCCGAAAAGTTCGAGCAATCCCCTATGCTTTATAAATTTCTTATCGTTCTTATTTTGTGTGAAATATTTTGATTGTTTGTACAAATCGAGAACACCGCAAACCACGAACTCAGCCATAGGAATACTGTAAACACCGCGTGCATTAAAAAGCTTTATATTATGTTCATTAATATAATCAATCGGCACTCGGTCAAAACCCGCGCTTGTAAGCTGTATGTATCTAAGAGAAACAAACTTTTCAATGCTGTGATGCATAAAAATTCCGTTACCGATAACACCCTCAACCCAACCGTAATCACAGGGGAGTAACTCGGATTCTTGTTGCATAAAAACGACATTATGACCTAATGATTTTAAATATTCAATTTCCTTGTCATCCCAAGCAAACGCCCCGGTCACCAATAAATTCATAGTTTATAACTTCCCTACTGACATACTTTTCTGATAGATTTATCCAAATCTCTTTTGTTGTTCATAAAATAGCCAATATGTGACTCACATTCAGCTTCAAATTCACGGATTTCTCGCATACCGTTAACAAAAGTAGAACTGATAATGCCCATATGGTCAATTTTATCGACGTTGCAAAAGCTTCTTGATAAAATGGCGCAAGTCGAACCCAAGCGATAATGCTCTTTAATAATCATTTCCGCCGGTACCATGCCTTTACCCAATGACGCTATTCCGCCAAAGCCGTAAACTATACCCTTTTCGGTGAATTTTGAACATAACCGTTCAACCGTGCCATCACTTAATAATTCAAACATAAACTTTTTGCCATATCCGATACTTAAGTCATTAAGGCCAATATGAATATAATCGATTCCCTTTAATAATAAAATATCGTCAACTATATCAACCGATTCTGGCGTTTCCAATAAAAGCATGGTTTTAACCCTGCCATCAACCATTGTCAAAAACTGTGCAACCTCATTTAATGTTTTGAAATACGGCAACATTATAATATCTGCACCGTTTTTAATAACCGAATCAATTTCCTCTTTAGAAGATATAACTTCTGCCGTTGCTTCGTGAATAGGATTGATACGTACCAAAAGCTCAGCTGTGGTAATTGCATCGGCAATTATTTTAACATCCTCTACGGTATGATGGGATTGTACTGTGTCCATTTTGTCCTGCCTCTCGGACTTGCCGAGATATTCCAAATCAACAAAAATTCTGTCAACTCCGGCAGATTCCGCAATTTGTGCAATTTGCGGATTGTTGGTTATGTACATAAGTTTTAGTGCCATTACTTATTTACCGTCTCTTTCTCTTCAACCGTTTCAGTATTAATAACGGTTGCTTCTGTATTTTCATTATCAGCATTGGAAAAAACCTTCCAAACTGTAAGCCAAAGTATCTTTAAATCCAGCCATATCGAAAGATTGTCTATGTACCAAATATTCAGCTCAATCCGTCGGTTCCATTCCACAGCTTTTCGACCGTTCACCTGTGCCCAACCGGTAATGCCAGGCCGAACCTCAAACATTCTGAGCTGCTCATCGGTGTATTTTTCAATCGGCCACGGATGATATGTAAGCGGTGGGCGAAAACCTATAAAACTCATATCGCCTCGCAATATATTAAAAAATTGCATTATTTCATCTAAGCTTGTCTTTCTAAGCAGCTTACCAACACGGGTTACCCTCACATCTCCGTCAAAAGAATAAACACCCGTTCCACTGTTTTCTGCATTCACACACATAGTCCTGAATTTCCAAATTTCAAAAACCTTACCTTTATAGCCGATGCGCTTTTGCTTGAAAATAACGGGGCCTTTAGAGTCAATTTTTATAGCAACTGCTATAATAATCATCGGTATAAACCCAATGATTATTCCCAAAAATGCAATTAATATATCAAAAACTCTTTTTAAAAAATACCTATACATTTTTCGTCTCCTTTAAAAATATTTTTGAACATATATTTTACACAAGGCTAATAAATTTCACGTATAAAACATCATGAACATTTTCAAAATTTTGAAATCATAAGCAAATAATAAAGGCGATATATGTAATAAACAATGGAAAATATCACATAACTAGACATTTTTTGGTACTCGTTTTTTATAGAAAAGCATTCGGTTGACATAAAACCTTATAATGTGCCCATATTATTTAATATTGTACCATAATTTATACCATTTTGCAATTGTTTTTGTTAATTTTTTATAAATGTCTATAACAACAACTTAAAATCTCAATATATTTTTGAAAACAACTATTGTCCTAAAACCAATATGTCAAACAAAAGCTAAAAACACCCACTATCTCCAACCCACATCGGTTTGGGGATTAAGGGTGTTTTTATTTGG
>JAZSCC010000121.1:0-5442 GCA_045602685.1 Acutalibacteraceae bacterium
ATATCGGATAACGTACCACTGATATTTCCACCGTATTTTTCAAAAAAATCATTTAATTCTTGCTTACACTCATTTAATCGGCTTTGACGTGCGGCAATTTTGCCGTCACGTTCTGAAACAGCTTTTTTGAGTCGCGAATACTCCTTGAAATTATCTGAAATAACCTCGATATCATCAACAAAATCATTTACAGGCATATACCTTTTAACAAACGATTCCAGCTCGGCCGAAAGCTGTTGACATTCATCCTCAAGTTCTTTAATTTTCTTTGCAGATGGTTGCGTATCAAGTGATTGTTTTCCTGCCGATATCAAATCTTTAAGATATAAAAAGCCTGCTGCACCGGCACTTAAAACTCCCAAAACCAACAATATAACTCCGATTGTAACGGTTTTTGCCACTACAACTCCTCCTGAAAGCAGCAATAACGCTGCCAAAAACAGTAAAAGTTTAATGGATTTGCCGGTACTTAACGCTACAAAATCAGTCGCCTTGGATTCAGAATCCACCGTCTCACTTTTGAGCCTTAGCCCTGCCAACCGTAACGCTTTCTGCTTTAATGCTTCAAGCTGATTCAATTCAGGAAACTCACCGTTAAAAAAAGCTTCGGCCCTTTCCAACGTCTTTTTCTCCATTGTATCCTCAATCAAAATTTCAAGTTCGGCCTCAGTCCTGTTTAAAACATCTTCTTGCTCGGCTATCATAAGCATTTGAGATTCGGTCGGGAAATCATAAGGATACCGTCTTGTGATTTCATTGTACCTTGCCTTAAGGTCTGATACTTCTTGCAGCAATTCGTCTCTACGTTTTTTTTGCTCTGATAAAGCCGCATAGTCAGAAGCTAATGTGATTTTTTTGCGTATTTGGTCTTTTTGGGACTCCAAATCAGAAATCTTCCGGTTTAAAACCTTGATTTCCTCACTGACACGCTTAAGATTTTCCTCATTAGCTTTTGAATCCTTTATTAAACCTCGTAATTCTTCAGCCTCGGTTTCAAGGTCAAATAATATTCCTTTATTTCCTCTTAAAGCCTTATATTCCTTGGCTCTTTTCTCCAACCTTTCGTAAGCCTTATCAAAATTCGACAGGTCATCACTGTTTTCTACCAACCCTGTCAGTTTCGCATTAAGACTTAAATTCATCGAAACCTCAGCTAAATTCTGCGGCATATATACACTTCGTTCAAAACTCTCGGCATCGATACCAAAAAGTTCCAACCCGATATTTTCACTATAATCGGTTGAAATACGGCCTAATTCAAGGTCAAAAAGCTTGAATGTATCCCCTGACTTGTCTGAAAAGAACCGTTCAATACGATATTTTCTGCCACCAACTTCAAAGCTTAATGTGCCTCCGAAAAGGCCGCCCTGCCATGGTGTCAATCTCAATCTTTCGTTCTCAGATACCTTTTTCTTGGTTGTTTTGGGCAACCCATAGAACATTGCCTTTAAAAACAAAGCCAACGTTGTTTTACCGAAGCCGTTTTGCTCGTTTATTACGGTCAGATTATCCGAAAACACAAGTTCAAAGTTACTTAAAGCGCCGAAATTTTCAATTTTTAAAGATAACAGTCTCATCACTGCACCTCCTGACCGCTTAAAGCAGACAAACCGCACTCAACAACGCGGGATTTCATTTCTTCGGGCAAATCCGATGCCATTGCAAGCCTTATAAACTCACCCTTTAATGAAACATCGTTCATATAATTTTCAGGCGAAAGTTCAATATATGTTTTATCCTGCAGTTTGGCAAACCACATTTTACTACTCAAATGTTTCTTCAAATATTCAAGGTCTTTTACAACGTCGGGCAACAGTCCGCCTTTTAAAACAACCTTAACCATTGAATCGGGATTAATATTTACCGTCAAACTGTCAATCTTTTTTAAAATATCTGCAGTATCTTCGGCACCCGTAATATCACACTCTATTTCAACAATATCTCTTATTGAATTTTTGATAAATTCATACTTGAAGCTTAAGTCGTCACTAATGTCTAATAATATAAATCCTTTATCGCCACACTCATCAAATCCGCGTCCCTCAAGACAACCTGAGTAGGCCCAAACACCTTTTTTACCCAAATTGCCCGAAGTAAAGGTGTGGTAGTGTCCAAGTGCTAAATAATCTATGCCCTTATCGTTAAGCTCTGAACGGTTTATTGCATCTACGCCGGAGACAGTGCCGATTTCACCGTGCATTGTGACAATATTAAACCGAGAATTATCAAGCGTCAATCCTCCGTAAATATGTCGACAATTATCTTTTGTCAGTTCAACGCCCGATATTGTCACATAGTTATAATTAAAGCCAGTCCATTTATCCGAAAACAACTTTAAGTTTTCAGGCAAATTACATTCGGCTAAAGATTTGCCGGCATCGTGATTTCCACAAAGGTAAAGAAAGTCGATTTCCCGACATTCACAAATTTTACCCAAAACAATATCCCTCGTTGCAGGCAACATACGGTTTGTGTCAAACAAATCGCCCGCAATTATAACAACCGAAACTCCATTTTCACGGGCAAAATCAGCCATTCGGCAAAAGGCCATAATAATTTCCTTTTTTCTTTCCCGCGATTTATACGGTGGCAAATTCGATTCAATTTTAGAGTCCAAATGTAGGTCGGCACAATGTATAATTTTCATTATGTATTCTTCCTGTTTTTTATTTTATAATCTAAATTCTTTTCACAAAAATCATTAAAACAACAGTTTTCACAATAAGCCTTCCGTGCAGTACAAACCGCACGGCCATGCAACACGGCACGGTGGCAAAACCCGTTTGATTTGTCACCTGGTAAAATTTCACGCATTTCACGTTCTACCTTTAACGGGTCGGTAGTTTTTACAAAACCAAAACGGTTACAAAGCCTTATGAAATGGGTATCGGTAACAACGGCAGGTTTGCCGTAAATATCACCTACAACCAGATTGGCAGTTTTACGTCCAACGCCGGGCAGTTTTATTAATTCTTCAATTGTATCGGGCACTTTGCCGCCGTAATTTTCACAAAGCATCTTACCGATGCCCACCAAATCAGCCGCCTTGGTTTTATAAAGCCCGCAGGTTTTTATTAAGTCTTCAACCTCACTAATCCGAGCGTTAGACATACTTTCGGCATCAGGGAAACGTTCGAACAGTTTCGGTGTTACCATATTAACCCGTGCATCAGTGCACTGTGCCGAAAGTCTGGTTGCAATAAGCAGCTGAAAAGCGTCCCCCTCACTGTAATTAAGCGAGCAAACGGCACCTGTATATACTTTTTCAAAAATTTCAGCCGCTAAAATTCCAAGCCTTTTCTTTTCTCTTTTGTTCATAATCTTACCTATTTTGCTTCGTCCGGACGATATTTTACTCTGAATCCCACTCCCCAATCCGATGTATCAAATGAGCCGGCCGGCTTATTTACTGTTACGGTGTGCAGATACTTACAAGAGTTAAAAACTCCAAAACCAACCGTATCAACCGAAGCGGGAAGAGTAATATAATTCAATTTCCAACAATTTTCAAAAGCCTGATTTCCTATACTCTTTACGCCTTGACCCAGGTCTATTTTACTCAAATTTACGCAATAAGAAAACGTACCGTTTCCTATACTGTAAAGTGAGTCGGTAAAGGTTAACTTGTCAAATTTCAGACATTGCTCGAACGCGTAATCACCTATCGTTGTTAGTCCTTGAGGTAGCAACGGCACCTCCAACGATTCGCAACCACTGAACGCCTTTTCCTCGATACCGACAACGCCTGCGGGAATATCGATTTTAGCCAATTTTTTACAACCCTGGAACATATACTTCGGCACAACGGTTAACCCTGAAGGAAGCTTGGCGGATACCAAAGACGCACACTGTCCCATTGCGCCTTGAAGTGCGGTTACCGTGTCAGGAAATACGATTTCGGTTACTGCAGTTTGATAAAAAGCGTTTCGACCAACTGCAACAAGTCCGTTGTTTAATGCAATTTTTTTAATCTTAACACAACCCGAAAAAGCACTGTCACCGATTTCCCTAAGACCGCTGCCGGCCGTAAACTCGGTTAACTGAACACAATTTTCAAAAGCCATATTGCCTATTTTTTCAATACTGCTTGAAAAAGTGACCCGGGATAGCGCTTTACATTCACTAAATGCGCCCTCGCCTATTTCGGTCAAGGTGTTAGGAAAACTCAACTCACTTAATGCCTGACAGGCGAAAAAAGCATTTCGTCCGATTGAAGTAAGACCATCGGAAAAATCTACCCTTTCAAGATTTAAACACTGATAAAAAGCATTTTCTGCAATTTTGGTTAATGTCGTAGGAAATTTAACCGTTTTAAGTCCGGCGCAAAAACTAAATGCACCATTCTCAATTATCTGGACCCCTTCAGGTATTTCAAAGGAGTTAATACCCGAACAACGGCTGAAAGCCTCAACCTTAATTGTTTTCACTGAAGAAGGCAGCTTAACCGAAGTTATATCCGAACGATTTTTAAAAACGCCCTCACCTACAACGGTAACGTCCTCTCCCTTTAAAGAATCGGGTACGGTTACAGCACCGCCGTCGCCAATATAAGCCATAAGCTCGGTGTGGTCAGAATAAACCTTATACTGAAATCCGTCGCTTTCAAAAACTGTACCGTACTTACTGCCGCAGCCCGAAAACAAAACGCAAATCAATCCAACTAAAAATATAACCGAAAGTACTTTTTGATTTATTTTTTTCACCTATAAGCCTCCCGAATTGAAAATAAACCGGATATATTTAATTATAACAGATAATTATTTAAATTTACAGTAAAATTATTAAACTTTTAAAAAATTTCAGCCGACGTAAAAACGACGGCTGAAAAACATTATTTGTCCGATTTTCTACTGTTCATTTCAAGTTGTGCCATAACAAGACCGTAATATATACCCTTTTTATTTAAGAGTTCATTATGAGTTCCCAACTCGACAATTTTATGGTCATCAATTACAGCAATACGGTCGGCATTTTTAAGAGTGGACAATCTGTGAGCAATAGCAATAGTGGTTCTACCCTGTCTTAGTCTTTCCAATGCGCCTTGTATCTGATGCTCATTTTCGGTATCGAGAGACGACGTTGCTTCATCTAAAATGAGAATTTTCGGGTTACCTAAAATAGCCCGCGCAATAGCAATTCTCTGCTTTTCACCACCCGAAAGCGTATGCCCTTTCTCGCCTACGTAGGTATTGTAACCGTCAGACATTTTACAGATAAACTCGTGAGCATTAGCCGCCTTAGCCGCTTTTATCACTTCCTCTAAGGTGGCATCCGGTCTTGCAAAGCGAATATTGTCTAAAACGGTACCGGCAAAAAGAAATGTTTCCTGCAACACTACACCGATTTGGCTATGATAATTGATTGGGTCATAGTCTTTAATATCAACGCCGTCAACCAAGTCGGAGGCCAAGCGGTCTTAGGAAGACAAGTCCAAACAGCAAC
>JAZSCC010000122.1:0-3628 GCA_045602685.1 Acutalibacteraceae bacterium
ACCCTTATGAGCTGCCATAGGCTGCAAGCTGGCATTTTTAGGGAACTTAGATGCATCAGTAGTGGGCTGTCCTTCTTCATCAACAAGCCATGTGTCAGGGATGGGCTGATTCTTTTCCTGAGCCATAATTACCTTAAGTGCGGCAACGTTACTTAAGGCGATATCAAGAAATACGCTTTTGCCGTTTCCTAAGGGAGCTGCAAATGAGAACGGGTTTGTTCCTATTGCTTTTTTGCAACCGTTAGGAACTGCGATTACAGGGTCAGCATTACTCATAGAAAGACCTATAAGGCCTTCCTTAGCGGCAAGGTTTGCATAATATCCTGCTGCACCAAAATGGCAACTGTTTTTTACACCAACATAAGCAATACCGCATTGCTTTGCTTTTTCTATTGCCAACTGCATAGCTTTATAGCCGGATACCATACCAACGGCCTTGTTACCGTTAACTATTGCAAAAGCAGGACCTTCGCACTCAACACTTGGTTCAGCGGCAGCATCAAGACCACCGGCGTGCATTTTTTGTATGTACTGACCTAAGTTTTTTGTTCCGTGTGTCACAACACCGAAAGTATCGGTAGTCGTCAGAACTTCGGTAACAATTTTTGCATTTTCCTCATTTACGCCTGCTTTAACAAGAGCGGCTTCGCAAAAACTTTTAAACTCGTTGAATTTGACCTTACTCATAGAATATAACCTCCAATTGATTAATCAATAACTTCTAACTCAAAATTCTCACCGTAGATACCTGCTACAGCGCCTTCGGACAGCAATTGCTCGTTTTCAACATGAGCAATAACCCACTTGTTCTTAGCTCTGAGCGTTTTATCCTCACTTATTTTGTCAAGCGCGGTATTTGTATCTTTCGGTAAAACTACAATACTGGAAAAACCGCTTTTTAAAACATTACAGGGAGCATAATGCATTGAAGTTGCATAAACTTCAACTGCCTCACCTTTCTCAAGATAGAACATTTTAACGTTAGCGGAATCAAGTTTTCCGTCAACCATATCCTGTCTACGACCAAGCATTAAAACCATCGGCGTAACGGCAATGTTAATCTCGCTTGCGGTATGCCACTCCAACGCATTTAATTGCTTATTATGGCCTAAGCAAATACCCACTTCAATCGGTAACTGACCGTAATAATCATCTTGAAGGGTTTGGAAAACAGAATCCGCCTCCAACTCGGGAACAGACAATATATAATCAGCGCCTGTCTTAGGCTTTTCAATTAACTCTGCTTTTTTTATGAGCGATTCACAGTCAAGCTTTAAAACACGACCGAACTCTGAAAATTCTTTATCGTTTACAGAAAAAATATTAAAACGTTTGTTTTTTTCTCTTAAAGCGATTAGCATATGTAATTACCTGCTGTACTTATCAGCACCTAAAAGCTTAATGCGCTCGATAGCATAATCCTTAACATCATCAGCCGGATGAGAAAGTAATACGTCAAACGGCTCACTGTACGGGTCAAGCTTCTTATAGCCTTCAATGAAAGCTGTGCAAACGTCGGTAGCGTAGTTGATTTTACGAACACCTGCAGCTACTACTGCACGAATCTGGTCATCGGGAACACCTGAACCGCCGTGAAGAACAAGATGAGCATCAACTGCTTCATAAAGCTCCTTAACGCGGTCTACTGCCAAAATAGGAGCTTTCTTATATCTGCCGTGGGCAGTACCAACCATAACTGCAAGCAAGTCAACGCCGGTCTTCTCAACAAATTCCTTAGCGGCTTTAACTTCGGTATTGTTACCGTTTTCGTCACCGTTTGCGGCAACACCTACGTGACCAAGCTCACCCTCAACCGAAACGCCGACCTCTTTAGCAATATCAACAACTGTCTTAGTTTTGGCAACGTTCTCGTCAAAAGGAAGAGTAGAAGCATCAATCATAACACTGGTGGCTCCGTAGCGGATAGCTCTTAAAACCTCAGGATTACCTGCGCCGTGGTCAAGATGAATAGCAGCAGGTGTCTTAAGGTCGTTTACAACTGCTAAAATGGCAGGCATTAAATACTTAGCTGTGCCGGTGTTGAGAAGACGGTTGTAAACCTGAAAAATAACAGGTGCACCGGTTTCTTCTGCTGCGGCCTTAACGCCCATCAAACTTCCGAAATTATAAATGTTGAATGCGGGTACTGCATAACCGCCCTTGTCGGCTATGTCAAGTATTTCTTTTGTTGTGTATTTCATTAATAATACCTCCATTTATATATTAAACATACCCGTTTGATATTATATATGTTTTTAAGCATAATTTGAAGTATAAATTATTTTGTAAAATATTCACTTAAATTTACACTTTTCGATAAAAAACACCGCCTCAAAAATTCAAGACGGTGATTTTCATTTTAAAGTGTTTCTCTTTCCTTTAAAAAGCTTTCAATATGCTCAGCCGAAAGTACAGAATTCAGCTCTTCATACATTTCATTTGTTGTTCGGCAACCAAAAGCCTCTCTCATTTTTTTAAGGTGATAATTTACCGCCTCCAACGACAAATACGAAGCCTCGGAAATTTGGGTGCGGTTATACCTTTTAAGTACATACGACAATATCCATAAATCACTCTTTGAAAGCTTGTTCAAGGTCAAATCAATGTTTTCAAGACGAGAAATTTCATTAGAACTATCATAAATTTTTGTAACATTATCAGACTGAACCGGAGAATACATGGATTCCTCGGTGCCGGAAATTCTACGGATATTTTTAAATGAAATACCCTTGGTGGTTTCACGTTCGTGAACATGATAATCAACATATACAGTAATGCCAAGATAATACTTTTTCTCTTTATTTACCATCCGATAAATATCAGCCACCGCGTTGGCAATGGAGACTAAATCAAGGTCAAGGCTCGTAAACGGCGTACGACACAGCTTTGACAACATTGTGTTAGAAAAACTGATAATCGAAAGATTTTTTAAATACTCTGGGTTATCATTATTTAATTTTTCAATCAAATAATATGCAACATAATCGTTAGCACAGATGACGGCATCAAACCTGGGCTCGTTCAAAAATGCTTCGTAGCATTCCGAAACCGAAATGCCGTCATTATAAAAAATCGATTTTTCAGTCTGCCCTACCCTTGATAAAAAAGTATCAACCAGCTTCATATCGTTCTGCAGGTTCTTATTTGGACCATAGAGGGCAACCCTCTGCTTACCGTTTGCTTTGAAAATTTTAATGATATTGGAAACGGTACCGTAGATATCACCCTGCACACAATGGCAACGATACTGTTGACCGGCATTGGTATATGCATTAGGCAGTATAACGGGAATACCTTCTTGATTACACCTTTTGACAATATCAAGCGTATCCGAGTTCATACCAACCGGTATCATCATAACACCTGCTGTTTCTGCGCATTTCTTGATAGTTTCTTCAATATTGGCGCTTTCGATAAAATCTATTCTTTTTTGAATCAGCAGTCTTTTCACCGAGTCAACTATTCTGTAAACCCACTGATTTTCGCTGAGCTTTATCCCGGATAATATATAAAGCATTACCTTACCCCACCAAAACTAAAATCTTTATCTGTATTTTTATTTAAATTTGAACACTTGTTTCAGTTGAGGTTGTGCGCCGGTTACAGGGTCAAGCTCCATAACCATAAC
>JAZSCC010000123.1:0-4032 GCA_045602685.1 Acutalibacteraceae bacterium
CTTATAGTGAAGTTTATACCGATATGCTTGAAGCAGGTATCGTTGACCCGACCAAGGTTACCCGTTCTGCATTGCAGAATGCAGCTTCGGTTGCATCAATGGTACTCACTACTGAGTCTATCGTTGCCGACAAACCTGACCCGAAGGTTGATGCCGCAGCAGCTGCTGCGGCCGGTGCAGGCGGAATGTATTAATCCTTTAAAATATAACAGAAGATAAAAACCCTCTCGGTTGAGAGGGTTTTTGTTATCTGTTTTTTAATACCTTTTGCATATGTGCAAGGTCATAGAAACCGCATTCTTGTGCAACAAAGCTTTTACTTTTTGCGGTAAGCAACATTTCCGTTGCCATTTTTATGCGATATTCACGTAGATATTGAAAGGGGGTACAACCACAAAGAATTTTAAATCCTCGCATAAAGGTAGAACGGGATACAAAACATGCTTTACAAAGGTCGTCAATACAAATGCTTTCCTTATAATGTTCTCGCATATACTGAATAGCAGCTAAAATTGCTGCCTCTTTTTCGTTTGGTAAAGTATTTGATTTAATGGTTTGAGTGCTTAATAAATGGGCCATATAATATAATAGCTTTAAGGCTGCTTGATTTTGTACCGGTTCTGCACCGGGGTAATCCAAAGTTCCGCCCGGCAATAAAGCGTATAATTCGTCGTGAAGGCTTAAAAGCTGAGATTGAGAGAGTCGTAAAAATAAATGATTACTAGCATTTTGGCGCAAGAAAGGTTCTATTTCCAATAATAAATCCAAGCCGGCTACTCGAGAACGTTCGGGTGCATTCTGTAAAAAGTTTTGTCTCAATAATAAATGAAAAACGTTTAAATTTTTAGTTTGACGGTAGCTATGGGACACAAACGGTGGAATTACAAATACGTCTCCCTCAGAGGTCGAAATTTCACGGTCACCTAAAATGTGGTTGCCACAACCCTTTAATACAACGTTTATTTCATAAAAATCGTGGACATGGTGCTCAATTGAATAGTTTTGGAGCAAAATAGCCCGTACGTTTTGCTGTTCAGTTTTAAAAAATTCCTGTGCACTACAAAAATTCATATTTATACACCTGACACTCATTTACTAAAAATTAAAATTATTATACTATAAAAATATCATTTTTTTAGTTATAATGCAAGTAGAAAATATGAAAGAGGGTAAAAATTATGCAAACATTTGGAGTAGACCATGCGAGTTTACTTTGGGTTGGAGATTGGGCAATAGAAAACGGCGTTGCTACTGCTAAGACAGATTTTTGCCGAGTATTGATTTGCTTTAAAGGTACATATGTAAAATTAACATCATCTGGCAAATTTGATGGTGCACTGGACGGCGGTGAAGCGCTTGACAAAACCGAATATACCGTAACCGATGGCGAGCATACATTGTTTATTACTGCAATGAAAGGTTTTTGCCTTGAAAAAATTGAATCTCAAGAGTTAATAGACGTAAAGGCATACTATGGAAAAATAATGGATGAAGAGTATGCATCCATTCAGGCAGGACGTGAGCCGGATTCGACAGAAAATTGGAAATCTGTAGATTTTGCTGCAAAGTTTCCGGTTAACGGCGTAAAATTAGGTGGCTTTTTTGAAGCACTTTTTGAGCGGAACATAGCACGAATTAAGGCTGCTTTTGCTTCACCCTTGTTTGTACAGGACCAGCATTCATTTTGGCAGTTCTGGTTACCTGCTTCGGTAGAAGCACGGTTGATTGGCGGTGCCGCTAATACGTTGCATTGGCAAGAAGATACTGAACTGCGTCATATAATGAATACCTTGGTAGATAAAGTGGCCTGGCAAATGCGTGATGACGGCTATTATAATTATTACCGCGAAAAAGAATCGTACGAATTGAATAGTTTGATAAACAGTGAACGTAAAAATTATGACCGTACTATTTGGACCTATGCAATGTTGGCTGCACATAAAGCGGGCAACCCAAAGGCTCTTCAAATTGTGAGACGTATGTACGATTGGTTGGCAAACAGTAATTGGTGCAAGAATTTATTACTTGGCGGTAATTCAACCAACGCCTTAATGGGTAGCTTATATCTTGCCGATTCTGAGGCAGGTACGTTAGAGGACGTGCAATTTAACCAGCGTTTTCTGGACCAACATTTTTGGGAAGAAATGTTAAAACAACAAAATCCTGCTGCATTTAGCCATTACCCCGGTGAGCGTCCGCATTGTTATGATTTGTTGGAACTTTTAAGTTTGGTCTATGAATATCGGATAACGGGTAATGAACAGTATAAAGAGGCACTTATGGGCGGTTGGCAGGTGTATCGCCGTTATTATAAGCATTTGGGCGGCGCTACTGCTATTTGTGAGGAAGATGGTCCGTATCCTCCCGGTTCGTATTATATAACCCGTGGACATAACGGAGAAACCTGTGGCAGCGTATTTTGGATATGGTTAAATGAGCAACTGCAGCAGTTGTACCCTGATAATTCTGAGTATGCTGCCGAGATAGAGGAAAGTCTTTTAAATATATTACCAAGCGCATTTAGTCCGGCAGGAAATACAAGAAGCCACAACCGTTTGCAAGGCAAAAAGGATGTAGGCTGTAAAGAAGCCACATGCTGTGAAGTTATGTCTATATTTTTGCTGGCAGACTTACCGAAATATGTTTATACGGCAAATGAGCAGGGCGTTTGGATAAATCAATACATTTCGGCCGATGTAAAGGAAGCACCGATAGAATTTTCATTGCATGCCGATTTTTGGGATACTCATAAAGCCTCTATTTGTGTTCAATCTGCACCTGAAACTGAGCAGTTTATAAAATTGAGAATTCCCGATTGGAGCGTTGAAACCAAAATCACGTTAAACGGTAAAGAAATACCTGTTGATGTAAATCGAGGTTTTGTTTCAATATGCCGTGTTTGGCAGGAGGGCGATAGGATTGAACTTGCATTCTCGGCGCAACTTCGGTGTGTACGTTATACCGGTGCTGAGCAACCTGAGGATGGTGCACCAAGGTATGGAATGATGTATGGTCCTTATTTGTTGGCTTGCGTTGGATATGAGGGTGAGGATACACCTCGTTTATCGGCCAAGGCCGACAGTTTGGACTGGCAAAAATGCGGGCAAACCATTTTGTTGAAATCAGACCCTAAGGTTCAGTTTGTGCCATATTATTTGGTGGAAGATGAGCAGAATTTCAGTTGTTTCCCGATTTTCGCCGAGTAGAACTGAAGTTTTAATGCTGAGTCCGACTATTTACATTTTGCAATCTGCAAATTAAAAAAATGGGTATAAAGAAAGACTACGATGTTTCACCCACGCCACGTAAGGTGTGGGCGAAACATCGTAGTTTATTTATTTTAATTGATTGGTAAATAGTATTTTAAAAATTTAAGAATAAAGGGTTTGGCATTATACGTTAAACAAGAAATGTACGACGTCACCGTCCTGCATAACGTATTCCTTGCCTTCACTTCGTACCAAGCCCTTTTCTTTGGCGGCGATAAGAGCTTTGTCATCATTACCGCAGGCAATTAAATCTTTGTATGCTACAACTTCGGCGCGTATAAAGCCCTTTTCAAAGTCACTGTGGATTTTACCGGCGGCACCGGGGGCTTTTGTACCTTTTTTGATGGTCCAGGCTCTGACCTCAGGCTTTCCTGCGGTGAGATAGGAAATAAGACCGAGCAATGAATAGCAGGTTTGAATAAGGCGGTCAAGACCTGATTTATCAAGTCCTAATTCCTCTAAAAACAGTTTCTTCTCATCCTCTTCCATTTCTGCCATATCGGCTTCCAATGCGGCGCAAATAGGTAAGGTTTCGGCACCCTCTTTAGCGGCAATGGCTTTTACTGCATTGTAACGGGCG
Source organism: Acutalibacteraceae bacterium (assembly GCA_045602685.1). Taxonomy (GTDB): domain Bacteria; phylum Bacillota; class Clostridia; order Oscillospirales; family Acutalibacteraceae; genus UMGS172. The sequence continues at coordinate 3,850 of JAZSCC010000123.1, forward strand.
TTAGAATCAATACCGCCTTGGAAATCGTCTTCACTCATATTGCAGGCGTAAATAACAGGCTTAGAGGTTAAAAGTTCAATAGTATTAAGAATAGCGGCCTCGTGTTCGTCAGTCTCAACTGCACGCGCGGTTTTGCCACTCTCTAATTCTGAAATCAGACGCTTAATAAAGTCAACCTCTGCT
>JAZSCC010000124.1:0-5157 GCA_045602685.1 Acutalibacteraceae bacterium
TTTACCGGTAATCAAATCCACAAGTGAAAACCAAGCCTATGCCATGCACCATGCCTTCTGCTTTTTTAGGTATTGGTTTTCTAATAATCATCTCAACCAACAAGAAAAAGGCTCTTCCGCCATCAAGTGCCGGCACCGGCAACAGATTAAAAATACCCAGGTTTATGGTAATCAAGGCGATTAATGGTAATAAATCCATAAGACCGGTTTTAGCAACAGTAGCTATAGCACCGGTAACACCGACCGGCCCCGACATTGCACTTATACCAAATTTACCGGTAATCAAATCCACAAGTGAAAACCAAACCACACGCCCATATGATACAGTACGGGTAAACGACTGCCTTAAAAACGAGCCAAACGTCTTTGCTTCAGAATCAAAATAAAAATCGACGTTAACGTAATTTATGCCATTTTCGGCTTTGGTCTCAAATTTCACATTAAGCGGCACATCCCTGCCGCCTCGTTTGACAGTCATTGCCAAGGTGTCACCCTCAACATTTGAAAGACAGTAGCTTAAATCGTTAATTGAATAAACACTTCGACCGTTAACCTCAACAATTTTATCTCCGACCATCAAACCGCTTTGCTGACTCATAGCAGTTTCACTACGAAAACTGTGTACCGTTGTGGTTATATATCTGTCGGCCGGAGCCAAGGTGCACATAACCAGAACGAAGCCAAAAACTAAATTCATAAACGCACCGGCAACGATAATAATCAGCCTGCGCCAAGCCGCTTTGTTGCAAAAAGCTTTTTCGTCACAGCTGTCCTCGTCCTCACCCTCCATAGCACAAAAACCGCCGAAAGGCAACAATCTAACCGAGTACAGCGTCTCTTTACCCTGCTTTTTAAAAAGCGTAGGACCAAAGCCTATTGCAAATTCGTTAACCCTGACACCCATCAACTTTGCAGAGATAAAGTGACCGAATTCATGAATAAATATCATAAAAAGGAAGGCCAATATGGCTACTAAATATGGCCATATGGCACTCCAAATTTCTCCGACTTTCGAAAACACACCAAGTACCAGCACTAAAATACCACCTAAATATTAATTACTGCGCCGAAATTTATCTGCTAATGCCCTAGCCTTGCGGTCAGCCTCTAATACATCCTCTAAAGTAAAATCTTGAACGTAAGGCTGGCTTTCTAATGCCGCCTCGACGATTTCACCAATCTGTAAAAAGCCAATTTTACCCTCTAAGAAAAGTTTAACCGCCATTTCATTAGCACCGTTTACGGCGGTAGGTTTAAGTCCACCCTCAGTTATTGCTTTTATACAACAAGGCAAACACTTAAAGGTATCATAATCCGGAGTATCAAATGTCAATGCACCGGTTTTAAATAAATCAAGTCTGGGCGCAGGACATTCGTATCTTTCGGGATATGTTAAAGCATATTGTATCGGCAACCGCATATCAGGTGTACCTAACTGTGCTATTACCGCACCGTCTTTAAGTTCAACTGCCGAATGAATGATGCTTTGTCTATGCACAACTACCGTTATATCAGAGGGTTTTACATCAAACAGATGCACCGCCTCAATAACCTCAAGTCCTTTATTCATCAACGAAGCCGAGTCGATAGTAATTTTAGCACCCATATCCCAATTAGGATGCTTTAAAGCATCCGCCGCAGTGACGTTTTCTAACTCGACACGTGTTTTACCAAAAAACGGACCGCCCGAAGCAGTTAACAAAATTGACTTTAACGCGCCCTTGGGCACACCCTCTAAGCATTGGAAAATTGCCGAATGTTCACTGTCAACCGGCAATAACTTCACACCGTTTCGGAACACCGCTTTTTTAACCAACTCACCGCCGGTAACCAATGTTTCCTTATTAGCAAGCGCAATATCCTTTTTGGCGTTTATTGCCGCCAAGGTAGGTTCAAGGCCTGCAATACCAACAATTGCATTTATAACTGTGTCGGCCTCGGTTTCAGCTGCCAAATTAACGACCGCCTCTTTGCCAAAAGTTACCTTTGTATCTGTATCGGCAACGGCAATTTTTAATTTTTCACCTGCCGCTTTATCAAAAACTGCAACTGTCTTGGGCTTAAACTCGCGGATTTGTGCCTCTAAAAGTTCAATATTCTTCCCTGCAACCAGCGACGAAACCGCATATCCGTGTTGCCTTGCAATATCAAGGCTTTGTGTTCCTATAGACCCGGTCGAGCCTAAAATAGCAATTTTTTTCATTTTTTATCTCACCAACGGCAAATTACTCATAGCAATATACAAAAGCGGAGCAACCAAAGCCACACTGTCAAAACGGTCTAAAACACCGCCATGACCCGGCATCAATTTACCGTAATCCTTAATACCGCAATCTCTTTTAATATACGAAAAAATAAGGTCTCCAATCATGCCCGACAAAGCCAGAATGGGTGTAATCCCCAAAATAACAGGAATGTTAGCCGTGTCCCTACTTACCTTGTTAAACACCAAACAAGCAACAAACATAAGCAGTACGTCAACAATAATTCCGCCAACGGCGCCCTCGATAGTTTTCTTGGGACTGATTTCGGGGGCCATTTTATGCTTGCCGAAGAAGTAACCCGAAAAATATGCGCCGGTATCACAACCCCAAGCGGCAATAACAACAATAATAAGATAAAACAATCCATTACCATCACTTGAGCCGAAAATTGCCGCCAATGACCAAAATGCAAAGGTAATTGCCACCGTCATAGCAAAAGCGAATGCCACCTCAAGCGGTTTGATTTGATTATGCCTAAACATAGATACAGCAAAAATTACCACCGCAAAAATTGCTGTCAGAACCTCACCGCCAATGGCAAACTGTAACCCTAACTTACCGAAAATTTCGGCAGAACTATAAAAGAACGGTGTAATAACTGCATAAATGAGCGAACTGACAAGTAAAAATTTGGATTTTACATAGCCCGTTGTTTTAAGCATTTCGTATACACCGATTGCTCCGATAATAGCCAACAACACGTTTAGAATCAAAGTGTCAATCTTCAATGAGGCAAAAATTGCGGCCACAAATATAATTATGCCGACCGTACCACTTATTATACGAGTTTTCATTTATCCTCTTCCTCAACTCCGCCGAAACGACGGTTTCTTTTGTTAAAATCAATAACTGCTCTTTCTAAATCCTCGGTCGAAAAGTCAGGCCAAAGCACATCCGAATACCAGAATTCAGCGTAAGCCGACTGCCAAACAAGAAAATTAGAAAGCCTGAATTCACCGCTTGGTCTTATAATAAAATCGGGGTCAGGCACAGTAAAATACATATTGTCACTCAAGGTTTCTTCGGTTATACTGTCCGCATCAAGCGTACCGTTTTTGACAGACTCAGCAATTTTTTTGACCGCGTGAACAATTTCATCCCTGCCACCGTAATTGACCGCCATATAAACCGTCAATCCCGTTGCCTCACTCGACTCAAGCTCTGCTTTTTTGATAAGTTCCTGAATATCTTCTGACAACGCCGAAAGTTCACCAATAAAACGGAGTTTTATGTTTTCTGCTTTAAAATTTGTCGAATCCTTCAAATACTTCCTCAACAAATCCATAATACCGTCAACTTCTGCTTTAGGGCGCTTCCAATTTTCAGTGGAAAAAGCATACACAGTTAAGTATTTTACACCGATTTTATTACAGTATCGAGCAATTGTTTTAAAATTTTCAGAGCCCGCCGCATGACCTGCAGAACGCGGTAACATTCTCTTTTTAGCCCAACGGCCGTTGCCGTCCATAATAATACCGATATGTTTGGGGATTTCACAATCTTTGAGTGTAATTTTCACTCGTTTTTTAAATAAACCCATAGCAACCTCTTTAGTGTAATTTGGCGAGAGTCCCTATAGGATTCTCGCCATAAAAATTTTTCAAAAATTAGATTTCCATTATTTCCTTTTCTTTAGCCACACAAGCATCATCAATGTCCTTGCAGAACTTATCGGTCAAGGTTTGAATTTTCTTTTCACCGTTTGTCTGGTCATCCTCGGTGATTTCGTTGTTCTTTTTCATAGCCTTTAACTTTTCAATCGAATCGCGACGGATTGAACGAACTGCAACCTTGGAATCCTCTGCTATCTTTTTTGCTTCCTTAACGATTTCTTTACGTCTTTCCTCGGTTAAAGGCGGGAAAATCAAGCGAATAACACGTCCGTCATTCTGCGGATTGATGCCGATATCGGAAGTCTGAATGGCCTTTTCAATCAACTTTAAAATGCTTGCATCATACGGCTGAATCTGTAAAACTCTTGCCTCGGTTACCGAAATTGCTGCCATCTGGTTAACGGGAGTCGGCGCGCCGTAATAATCAATTGTAAGACGGTCTAATACAGACGGATTAGCACGGCCTGCACGGATTGCGCCGAACTCACGTGCCATTGCGTCCATAGTCTTATTCATTTTTTCTTCGGTTGTATTGATAACTGTTTTCATAATAAACTCCTCAAAAATTATTTTACAAGTGTTCCGATTTTATCACCCGAAACTGCTTTTACGATATTATCGGGGTCGTTAAGATTGAACACTAAAATATTTATGCCTTGGTCACGACAAAGAGAAGCCGCTGCGGCATCCATAACGTGTAAGTCCTTTGCCAAAACCTCAGAATGACTAAGTGTTTCGTACAATTTTGCATCGGGATTTTTTCTGGGATCAGAATCATAAACACCGTCAACGTTGGTCGCCTTGAAAATAACGTCTGCTTTGATTTCAGCGGCACGAAGTGCGGCACCTGTATCGGTCGAGAAGAACGGACTGCCCGTACCTGCACCGAAAATTACAACCTCACCGTCTTCCAAATGCTTTATGGCGTCTCTTGCGGTAAAGAATTCGGCAATTTTGTTCATTTCAACCGCAGTCATAACGGTTGCTTTAACGTCCATCTGCTCTAAAGTATCGCAAAGAGCCAAGCAGTTAATAACGGTAGCAAGCATACCCATACTGTCAGCACGGTTGCGGTCCATCGAGCCTGAAGAACGACCTCTCCAGAAGTTACCGCCGCCAATTACAATACCAACCTGAATGCCCATTTCCACAATGGTTTTTATACGTTTACAGACTGTTTCAACCATATTAAAGTCTATTCCGGTTTTCTGTTCGCCTGCCAATACTTCACCGGACAATTTCAATAAAATTCTCTTAAGTCGGAGGCCAAGCGGTCTTAG
>JAZSCC010000125.1:0-4549 GCA_045602685.1 Acutalibacteraceae bacterium
CCATAACCAATTCACCGATAGTGTCGGAAGTGACCTCACGGTCGAGAGAATTCTGGAGCTTTACCTCAATATCGTCAACAGCCTTTTCAATGTCGTTAATAGAAACAGGACGCTTTTCGCAAGCCTTTAGCATACCGTTAATCAGTTTGTCGCGGTTAAATACCTCGCGAGATTTATCCTTTTTAATAACAACGATAGGTAAACTTTCAATAATTTCGTATGTAGTGAAACGCTTCTGACAGTTTAAACACTCGCGTCTGCGGCGGATACGTTCGCCCTCATCGGTCGGCCACGAGTCGATATCCTTGCTCTCTACAAATGAACAATACGGACACTTCATTTTTTATCACTCCGATTATGTCATTTTGGCAGTTTTTGTATATCTATGAAGCATTATACCATACATTTTGTGATTTAACAAGAAAAAATTTTAAAAACTTCAAACTGTAAAAGAATTCCGAGATTTTTCGTTTTTCATAATTATTTTATATCAAAAATATAAAATAATTATATCAAATATTTTGTCACATTACAAGACTTATATGCAAAATGTTTTGAAAATCTCACATATAAACAAAAGGTGTAGCTTGACCTTGTAGAATTTGCCGGTTTATATATTATTCCAAAATATGGTAAAATATAACCACAGACGATAGTCTGAATATATTTAAAGGAGATGACATCTCATGTCAAAACGTAAAACAATTTTCAAAACTATCAGTGTAATACTGTCACTGCTTATTATGTTGGCAGTAACACCCCTAGGAGTATCGGCTACAGTCACAACCCAGATGACGCCCGACGTTGTGACCGCGGATGTCGTTGTTGGGAATGGAGTAGCCGGTGCAACTTCATTGGAAGATTTGCCGTATGAAAATGAACCAGTAAAAGTATTGAATGGTACGTCTTGGGTAAATGTAACGCCGTCTGATGATGGGGCTGTGCAGTCGCAAACTGATTATAGTCTTAATACAATAATCACTGACAATGGTGACGGCACCTGCACAATGGAATTATACGACTATCCTGTGAAGTTCATTAATGAGGTTGGTGAGGTTCAGGATATTTCACTTGAAATTGCCTCAGCGTCTAATGGCTCTTATAAGACCAAAGCTAACGATATTCAAACTGTGTTTCCAAAGAAAATATCTGACGGTATAAGCCTTTCGGGTAAAGGAGTAAGTGTTAAGCTTAAACCCTTTGTTTCCACAGGTTTATCCAGTAATGTTTCGTCAACAATTAATACAACACATATGACTGTTGATACTACTGTTACTAAACTTGACAACGAAACGGTTTCGTACTATTATGATAACAAAACAACACTTGAATATTCTTTGACATATACAGGTTTCAAGGAAGATATAGTTGTATCGGAGTATACGGGTCAGACCGAGTATACCTTTCTGCTTGAAACAGGTGGTTTGGCGCTGACCAAGATAGATGAATCATACTACCTGACTGACGAAAACGGTGAAATTAAAGCTACTTTGGGAGATATTATAATTTTCACTGCTGACGAACGTAATAACGCTTTAGGCTCAATGTCGCATATTACGGTCAGAGAAAACCAACAGTATTTGATAACCATTCATATTGATGCTGAGTATCTCCGGGATGAAAAAACCGTTTATCCAATCCGCATTGACCCAACCATTGAGATAACCTATGATAATAATGGTGCAGGTGCAATACAGGATGTAACAGTTAACAGTACGGCCGGCTCAAGTGGTTCAAGTGGCTCTATATATGTCGGCAAACGTAATACATATGGAATTTCAAGAACTTTGATGAAGTTCCCAGGCTTGAATTTGTCAGCGATACCAAGTAACTGCACGATAGACAGTGCTTATATTGAAATTCGTGATTTGTTATGTCAAACCACTTCTATGACGGTTAATGCCTCGATGTTTGTGGGTTATGAGTGGAATGAATCGACAGCGAATTGGGATAATACTCAACCCCATATATACACTCCGATAAAATCAGGCTCAATAAATGTAAGTTATTCTAACGGAGCGTCGCTTAGTCAGAAACACCGGTACAGTATAAATATAACTCAAGCTATAAGATTATGGAAATCGGGGTTGGTTCAGCAGGCCAGGGGAATAATTCTCAAGGCTGATGATAGTGTTGAAAACGGGAGCAGTGAGCTGTATAAGACCTTTGCGTCGTATAACCGTGCATCCAATAAGCCGAGTCTTAAAATAAACTACACAAGCAATGTTACCCATACTGCGTACGGATGGCTTGGGTTTGTAAATTCTGCGGTTGTAAACGGTTGGGTGTGGTGCAGTGACCATCCAAATGAATCATTGGATGTGGTACTGACGCCTACAAATACAGCAACAAATCAATCCTGGTTTTCTGTAGGACCTGCCAATATATATCGTTCGGATGTTCAGGACGCAGGCTTTGGAACAGGTAATTACGGCTTTAGTTGTGCAATGAATGATTGGACAGCGTTTCCACCGGGCACCTATTCCGTATCGGCGGTGGCGATATTGCCGAGTGGACAAACATATACACTTCACGCAAGTCCCAAGACGTATACACATTCATTGATACGGCTGAATAAAGCAGAATTGTCGCTATATGCGGGTTCTACGGAAACACTTGTAGCTTCTGCTGTATCGGATAGTGTTTCACTGGATAATTTGGTCTGGTCGTCTAGTGATACGAACGTTGTAACGGTGGATTCTAGTGGTAAAGTTACTGCGGTTAGCATAGGGAGTGCTACAATAACTGTTCAGTGTGATAGTTTCAACCGTGCTTTTTGTCAAATTTATGTAACAAATTATCGTTTTGGATTAACAGTTCAAAATGCATATCCATACGTATGTGAAATGGGCGATAAGAATTATGCCTCGTTTGGTGTTTATGCTGATAATCTAGTTGAAAAATTAAGACAAAAGATGTCATTGCGTTTTGACTATAGAGGTACGGATTCGTGTCCTAGCGATTTAAAAAACAAGAATTATTTCAGTTCGGCTTCGTCACGTTTTAACATTGATGATGTTGACTTAATGATATTTACAGGTCATGGATATGCAAAAAACCGATGCCAAACGGAAGGATTGTTTGAATATAATTCTTTGCATTTTGGAAATTTTGATAACGGGTCACCTCATATAATGGGAAATGGAACAGATAGTAGGGCTAATTTTACAACACAAGATGCATTGCATTTTGGACAAAATACATCAACAAAATGGCTTGTTGCATATACGTGTAATTTCTTAAATGTACGGCAAGGTGACCCTAATGTAATGCATTTATTGGATAACGGTGGAAGGCTTATAATGGGATTAAGTACAAAATCGTATGTTGTGGCTAAAGAGGGAGCTGATTTTGGCAAGTTGCTTTTAGATGGCGAGACATTTAGAGATGCCTTTTTCCAAGCAGCAGATGAAAATCAAGAAATTATGTCCAACTCTAAAAAAATTTACAGTATGTTATATTACGGTCCAGATGAAGAGGGGACTCTTAATGATACTATTACGCAACCTTTGGAAAATATTGAACGGACAGAAACCAAAATAATCCACCATTATGTAAATATGTCCTCGACACATGGTTTTGAGGAATATTAATTAGGGAGTGAGTATTTATGAAAAAAAAACCAGTTGTTTTAATTGTTACTATAAGTGTGTTGTCATTGCTTGGTGCTTTTTTGTTCCTCTTTTGTGGTAATGATGATAATGTTGATTGTTTCGGGCAAGAAATCGAATTTTCTCAACCGGCCGATGCTACAATTTATTCTAATACAAATATTGTGTATGATATTGACGAATTGAGTTCGCAACTTCCTAAAAATACAACATATTCTGTTTCGTATAATCCAATACTTACCGATTATAAAATAGTATCTCAGTTTGGTTTTAATATAGATGAATATTCTCTGTGGGATGATGGGCGTCGTTCATATTCAGCTCACGGACCGGACAAAGAGAAAAAGCTGACTATTGATAAGTACGGTTGTTTTTCTTATAAGACCGGGGTTGGAAGTGCTACTTTCGAAATGCCGATAGACGACAAGGAATGTTATAATATCGCCAAAAAATATTTGCAAGAGCAAGGCTTATACAGTAAGAGATTGGGCAAAGATGTAACCTACAATAAAACAGAGTTGTATAGTCTGTCCGAAGGCACTAAAGTTACAGCGGTGGGTGTAAACTTTTTGGTAGATAACACATACGGCAATGCTCGTATAATGGTTGAAATTAACGGCAACGGGGAAGTGACTTCTGTTACGAACAGTGTAAGAGAATATAGTGACAGTAAAAAAATTAAGCTAATATCGGTTAAAGAGGCTATAGAACGCTTTAAAGAAGGGAAAGCATATGTAGAGGTGGAAAATCCTTCTTCCAATCTGAAATTTGACAATGTATCAGTCAAATATTGGAGTCAGGAACGACATGAGGATAATCTTTTTGTTCAGCCGATTTATTATTTTGAAGGAACTTCAACAACAACCGACGGTAAAACCGAACCGTTTTCAATAGCAGTACAGGCAAATAGATATTGATGAGTATATCGCCGAAAATAA
>JAZSCC010000126.1:0-15762 GCA_045602685.1 Acutalibacteraceae bacterium
ATTAAATTGGTTTACACCGTCTTTTTACAGCATAACCGACCAGGAGGTAAAACTTGGGACCGCGAGTGTTGGTGAAGTTAAAAGTATCCAGACCTTTCAAAAGGACAATATGCTTTTAAATGCCAACGTTCAAAACGGAAGTGTTAATAAAGGTCATTATGTTTATCTTGATTTTTGGGTAGTATCTCCGGGAACCGATTACACCTTGCGAGTTTCACGAGGTGGTAAAAATAATGGAAGTTATCTTATCCAGCTTCCAACGGTCAAAGAGGATGACAATGGATTTTACCTTGATGGGACTAATAATTCCTTTGCAGCATCTGCCAGGGTTGGATTTCTTGTTAATACTAACGAGGCTTCTGATATTAATTATAGTTCCTATCAGCGCAGCAGGGATTACAATGCTGATTACAAAACACTTTTAGGTGCTTATCAGGAAAAAGGACAACAGATTTACCCGGGCCAATATCGATTTACCATATATGAGCCGAACGGAAATCTTCATATTAATAAGGAAGACAAATCTTATGTTGTAACACAGCCGGTTGGTTTGGCAGGGGATAATATATCGCTTATTGATATCAGGGACAGGTTAACGGTTCAACTTGAAAACAGTTGGACGCAAAAAAACAGTGATAATGCCACTTTGGATGAACTGCTTAATGTTGCAACGTTTGGCAAGGATATAAAGAACGCAAAGGATGCTGAAACAGCTCTTTACGAAAACTATTTGCAAGGACAGTTTTCGGCTTATGTTTCAAGGGGAGAGTTTATCTCAAATACGAGAGCTCTTTACGACAAATGTTCTGATGACGGTAAAACAAACAAGCTTGCTTTAATTGAAACTGCCGGTGCAACAGAGGACCAGTTTGTTGTTAAACTTACAAAAGATATACCGCAAAGAATCAGGATGTATATTTGGATTGAGGGACAAGATGTGGATTCCGGCGGGATTGTAGAATCCGGCAAATTTGCATTAAGTCTTGAACTTGCAGGAAGTCATTAGGAAAAAGCATGGAGAAAAAAGATAAAAAACGTTGCAATAAAATAGTATCTTTGATAGCAACACTTGTGCTTGTTGTTTCGGTTTGCTTTTGTGTTGTTATTATTGCTCAGATTCTTGGAAAAGGATATGTTACTTTAAACGGATACAGTTTTTTTCGTGTTGTAACGCCGAGTATGGAGCCGAATTTATCGGTTGGAGAGGTAATTATAACTGATGACTTACCTATGGAAGATATTCAGGTGGGTGACGTTATAAGCTTTCGTTCAATGTCGGCTGATATGTTTGGGACCGTTATTACACATAGAGTAATAGACATTGAAAGAGATGAAGCCGGGCAAAAAAGGTTTTTAACCAAGGGAGATGCCAATCTTTCAATAGATGGGAAATATGTGGTTGAAGAAAATTTTGTAGGCAAGGTTATCTGGTCTTCGGGTAATTCTGCAATTCAAAAGATATTTTCTTTTGTTTCGGGACGGTATGGTTTTCTTGCCTGTGTTGTATTTCCGACTGTTTTGATTTTAGCGTTTGTATTAAGTTACGGTATTAAAAGTATTAATAATAATATGAAAACTCTCATTTTGGCGGTTGAGGAAAACAAATTAGAAAAGAGTAAAGACGAAAAAATAGCTGAACAGAGCTATGATGAAATGTATCAAAGAATTCGCAACGAATTGATAGAGGAGTTAAAGAATAGTGAAGGTGCCCAAAAACATAAAACTGAATAATTTTTTGGACAATTTGCTGGCAAGAGTAAAGTCGTTGAATAAAAATGCGTTATTTCGCTTGTGTTCTCCCTTGCTTTTGCTGATTCTTATAATTATTCTTGTATTTGCTCAAACAGTTGCGTGGCAAACAAATGTAGTTAACACGGGCGGGCTTATGTTTTCGGTTGAAACGTGGAATTTCAGCGCTGATGTTGTTTTGGTAGGACAGCAGACACCTGCATCACCCGGTGACAGCGGTATTATAGAAATCCGTATGACTAACGATAGTAGTGAACTAGCGGTGGCCAGTGTTAAGGTTTCAAAAGAGCAACTCACCGCAAAAATGCGTTCACGTATGTTTTTTTACGTGGATACTTCAACAGTCAGAAACGGTGAAACGGTAAACGGACTGTATATAAACAGCCGTAATAGCTATACATATACAATTTTCCCTCATCATCAGGTGATGCTTAGCTCAAATGCAACGCATCAACCGTTGATAAAATGGGAATGGACATACGATAATTTAGGCTATTATGTTTATGGCAAAAAAGATGCACAAGGAAACGTTGAGGTTCTGGAATATTTAAGTCCTATAAAGTACGATTTTGATTTTATGCGTACTACGTTTGATGAAAACGGTAGACTTGAAACGGTTGACGGTGTGTTAACGGCGGAGAATTTTTTAATATCTTTTTCTAAAACAGACGGTTATAACGGACAGATTCAAAGCGGTTCTGTGACCGGTGACGGATATTATCCTGTTGAGTTTAACAACGATACAGGCTATGGCGTGTTTGCTTATTTGTGCACTCTTGATGAAATAAACGAAGGTGCAGTTTCAGATACTCAGTTGGGAAATAATACTGCGTCTATCGGACAGGCTACCGTTCAGTTTACAGGTCAAAATTGCAAAAGTGACGGTAAATTGGTTTTTGATGAGCAGAGTTTGAAAGCTGCACTCAGTACACCGGGACTTAATATTTTAACACTTAATCAAGATATACAGTTGAGTCAGCCTATTTCGGTCGGTCAATCTTGCCAATCGGTTATTGACCTTGCAGGTCATAAGATTACTTCTACTGCTGGCACGATTGTAAAAGCGCAAGAAGGTGCATCATTGATAATTAACAATGGTGAAATTAACGGAAATCACGGCACAGGTATTTCGTTATCGGCTGCATACGTAACATTGAACGACGTTGTGATGACGGGTGTTGAGGAAGGCGTTACGGTTTATGATAATAAGAGTAGCGGTGCTTTTGACTCAGTAATACATATTAACGGCTGTGATATAAACGCTCTTGAAGATGGACTTTTAATTTACGGAAATACTGCCTCGTCTCAAAAAACTAACGTAATTATTGAGAATAGTAATATAATTGGTCAGAATTATGCAGGCGTGATTTGTAACGGTACCCATTACGGAACTGATATCAGTGTTGTAAACAGTACGGTTAAAGGGAAATACACGTCAATTTATTTTCCTCAAAAGGACAGTACTTTAACTGTTGATTCTTGTATTCTTGAAGGATATACAGGTCTTGCGGTTAAAGGCGGGACTGTTAATGTTATTGACTGTGTTGTAACAGGTACGGGTGAATATATACCGCTTCCCGAGGATTCTTCAGAGCTATCGAAGAGCGGATGGTGGGATACCGGTGACGGAATTTATTTAGAGGCCAACTATATTGAACAACAAACAAAAATCACTATTTCGGGCGAGAATACCAAAGTTATGGGCACACAAGAGGGCACTCTTGCTGTGAGACAATATCCGGCTGACGTTTCGCAAGCCGGTATTGAAATTTCGGGCGGTAGTTTTAATAGCGATGTTACTGATTATCTTAAAGAAGGCTATGGTATAAGCTTATCATCTGATTGGTATACGGTGAGAAAAGGAGAATAAAATGATATTAAAATACAGAACAAGTCTTGTATTTAAAATTTCGGTTCTCCTGCTTGTGATTGCACTGATGTTGGTTTTGACGTTTTGTGTTACCTATGGTAGATTTTTAAACCAAACCAAGCGTGATATAGATTTTTCGGCAAAACCATTAACGCCGATTTATTACGGAACTTCGCAGATAACAGACGAAACGTCGTTTCAACTTTCTGATTGGACTCAAGCAACAAATTTGTCAAGTGGAAGCTTCACATTAAGTAATATGCTTAATGACGGTGAGGCACCTTTAGAGGATGTTGCTTTTTGTGTTCGTATTTATGTTGCTGAGCAGGATTCAGAAGGATATATTGATATAAATTCTGCTGATGTCACGCTCTCTACTGACCAGAAAACCTGTTTTTCAAAGGTTGAGACCATAAATCAAAGCACAGATTTTTATAAGAAAAATCAAAAAGACGGCAAATTCTATTGTTTTTTTGATAGTAATGAGGATAAAACCACTTCAAATGAATCCAGGTTTATTTTGAAAGGGAATCAAAAATCGGAATTAACGTTTACTGTGACGATTTTTAATACAGAGGTTAGCACTGAACAGATATATATTTGCATTAAACGTCTTTGATTTCATATTATTGTAATCCGTTTTCTTGGGAGTAAGAATAATGAATAGTACTCAAAAAAATATAACTGAATATAAAAGTAGGCTACCGCATTTCAGAGAAAAACTCATTGCGGCTGCTTTGCTTTTTGTTATTACGGCAGGTATGCTTGCAACTACTACGTTTGCATGGGTTTCGTTATCTCTTAATCCCCAAGTATCTAATGTTAATACAAGCATTGCATCAAACGGTAACCTTGAAATAGCTTTGGCACAAGGTGTGGCCTCAAGCATTAGTTCTCCGGGTAGTTCCAAGGTTGGAGACAGTGCCTTGGATAACTATTTGCGCAACGTAACGTGGGGAAATCTGATAAATCTTAATGATTCCCGTTACGGTCTTAAAAATCTTGTTTTGCGTCCTGCTCTTCTTAACGAGTCCAATCTTATCGAGCGTCCGTTGTATGGTCCGGTTTATGACGGCTCAGGCAGAGTTGTTGACATGAACACTAATTTTGGCTATTCTTTATGGAATAGCACTATGTCGCGTTTTGAAGCATCGGATGAATTGGGTGTTCGTGCCATTACTTCTATGACATACGGTGAATCGGGCGCACAGAACACTTTTAATGCACAGCTTAATCTTGCAGAGTCTGCTAACGCACGTTTCCAGGAAAACTACACGTCACTTGCCAATAACCAACAGTATATGGATGCACTTGCATCTATGATGACCGGATATATGGTTCAAAACATTTTGAAGGTCAACTCTTCTGTCGGTAATATGGTCAGTGATGCCGAATTAAAGGTATCTGATTTAAAACAGTTTGCAAGTATGTACGAATCACTTATTTCTTGTTTTGAGGAACAAGCAGGTGTTTATGCAAATCTTTTGAATCTTCAGGCTACGATTAATCAGAAGGATTTAAAAATTACAGCAGCAGAAATTCTTCTTTTGCCTTACGACAAAACCGAAAAAACGGCATATAATACGCTTATTGGAAGAGGGTACAATACTTATCCTGAAAGTGATAAAACCGTTGGTATTATCAAGGATATGGACAATTTCCTCTATGATTACGAAATTGTCAAGGCTGATTTGATTCGAATCAATGAGCTTATTGAGTATATTACCGGTCAAAACAAAACCTATATTTCCTGGCCGGATTGTCCGTTGGTTTCAGGAACACAAGCAAGGATAATTGATGACATTATCAATAATCTCACAAACGTTGGTGAATGTACTATTACAGGCGGCGAATATGTTAACCTTAAAATCAAAAAGGTTGGTGCAACTGCTGCGTTGGCGTTGAAAGATGCCGGTGTATGTGAAACTAAGATTACAAACGGTATCCTTTATAATATGGATAATCGAAGCGGTGCCAGAATTCGCAATCCAGAGGGAAAACCCTTATCAATGACAGTTCAGGTTATGGGCACTCAAACTATTCGTTCCAATGTTTCTACAAGTGCAACGGATAATTATTTTGAAAACGAAAGAGTTTTGATGGCAAAGACAATAAAGGACAAGTACGGTGCTCCCGAGCTTATTGCAAGGGATTCTTATGGTTTTGCGGTTGATTTTTGGGTTCGCACTAATGCTGCAAACTCTTATCTTACCTTACAAGGCAACGACCTTACCAGAACCGATTATATTGATGTAAAGGGTAAAGATTTAAACGGTGAGTTGGTTCAGCTTTATACTATAACGGTTAAAACGCAGGTTTCATCTGACGGTGAAGCTAATGAATCAGACAACGCTCTTGAGGATATGATGGTCATTTCCTATGATGTTTATAATTCCACATATACTCCTGATGGTGAAACCGAACCACTGGAATGCTTGCGCTTTGCCGATAGTCATCAGGTTGTAACCGAAGAAACGCTGGGCGGACAACAAATTCCCACTCCACTTAAAAAAGTAGAGACGAAAGAGGTTGTTATCGGTTATGAGGGAGATAACCGCGTTTGGGAGGGTGAAGAGCATTCTTTGCTTTCTGTTTCAAGCACAACGCAGGGTAGCGGTAGTTGCTACGTCTTTTATGCAAATACTCCCGTAGAACAGCAGAGAAGTCTTGAACTTCTTAAATCAATGAAGGTTGCTTTCTTGGATTCAGAAGGAAACTTGCTTGCAACCGCATTAATGGACACAGAACGACATTATTCGTCAACGGGTAAAGTAATAGTTCCCTTGGTTTTAGATAAATATAACAGTGTAAATATTGGCGTTGATGACAACGGTGAAAATCTTTATGCTATTACTGCTTTAGAGCAAAATGTTCCCAAGCGTATTACTGCTATTGTTTATCTTGACGGAACTACTCTTACTAATGATAAGGTACTTTCATCTGCTGATATTGAGGGTCAGATGAACATTCAATTCGGCAGTTCGACAGCACTTATCCCTCTTACTAATGAGGCGTTGTATAATTCTGAACTTTATGCCGAAGTTCAGTCTATCACACCGAATACATTTGATTACGATACCTTACAACCCGGTCAGTCCATGACTTCTGATGTTAAAGTTAAGGTTACCGGCACACAGCCTCAGACAGTGACGGCAACCTTTATTCGTCAGATTAATGCGACACAGGGTTCACCGGAAGAAAGTTTTATCCTTACTGATGAGGACAGGGATGGAATTTGGGAAGGCAGTTATACGTTCCTTTATCCGGGAGAATATATTTTAAGAAGTGTTGTGATTGACGGTGTCGAGCGTGACCTCAAAGTTTATGATGGAGAGACGTTGCCGACCGTCGTTGTAAACGGTTTTTCAATTAGTTCAGTTTCTTATTCCATGAAGGAATTTGTTATGACTGATGCTGATTCGTACTCGGGAAGCGTTTATCTGACGTTTGGAATAAACGACCCTCAGAAAATGCCTAAAACAGTAGTCGGTAATTTTATACGCGAGGACGGTATTATCGTTAACGTCAACTTCTCGTATAATCCGACTCTTGGCAGGTGGCAAGGCGATGCTCATTTCGTTTCGTCAGGTGAATATAAAATGCAGTATCTTATACTTGACGGTCAATATGTTGAATTGGCACCCGCTATGCAGAAAACGGTTGATTTGACGCTTGGAATGAGGATAAATGTCCAGACGATTTCACCCACAACTGTTTTTTATGGAGAGGATTCTGCTCCGGAATCTCTTAAAATGCAGGTTGAGGTTCTTGATAACAATTATTCCATTGTTGAGAACCTTGCGGGAGTTTCACTTACTTATACAATGACAGGAACCGAAACACTTTATACATCCTTGGTTTATAATTCGGGCAAAAAATGTTATGAAGGTGAGTTCCCGGTAGAGTGCGGTACATGGAAGTTTAGTCATGTTACCATTGAAATGGGTGCATCCCAAACCAACACTTTAGTCAAGGTTAATACGGATGCTCCTGTATTTACAGTTGTTCCGCCCACTCCGCCTTCTTATGTCGAAAACATTGCGGAGTCTGTTCAATATGTAAACGCAAGCGGTTCTGCAACCTTTACCGTGTCCTTAAAGGAATCCGGTTCGGCAATGGTTTATGCTAAGTTGGTAAATGTTGATAAAAGGCAAAATGTTTTATATGCTCCCGGAACGCTTGATTCGTATGTGAATGAAGCATATAATTACATTTTTGATTTGCCGAGCGGCTTATGGGAACTTGAAAGTGTTAGTGTGTTTGGTGTTTTTGATACTAATCAAAATTATCATGCAATTCCCGAATCAATTGATGGCGAAAGCTATGAAACAGGTATAATTTTTAATGCTGATAATACAAATGGGGCTTTTGTAAACAGAACTGTTGCAACCCTTTATCAGAGCGATATTTCTGTTTCATTCGACTTCAGTGGTGCAGCGGATTACGTTGATACTTACAGAAAAACTGTAGGGCTTGGTAAAAATAGTCAGGGAACAGTAACGGCTACCTTTATGCAGCAGCATACGCTTGCAAACAATTCTGTTACGGTCACAATAAACGATAGCAATAACCTTATTGGTCGAGGTTACTTTAGCATAAGCGATGTTTCACTCAGTTATAAATACGGTAATATTGTTGATGAAAACGGTGTATCCTACGGTGGTTATACAAGCGATGCTTATGATGGCTTGAACGGTACAAATGTTGGTGCTCTTAAGTTTGTTTATCAATCCGGTGCTCGCTTTGTACTTAATAGCGACGGCAATAATGCTGTAAACTTCCAATATGCCGCACAGTATACACCTGATGTCTTAAAATATCGAATAACTTCTTCTCACAACGAAGATGTTGATAATAATGTAACATCAGATTATGACGGTGCATACAGAATAGAGGTATATTCAAATGCACCGACGGCAACTATTACCGGTATTTCGCCGAGCGGAAGCAATCCGACAAAAATAACTTATACCACTAAATCTTTGTCTTTGGGTCGCGGAACCGAACCGACCTTTACTGTAGGTACGAATAAGACCAGCACGTTTGATAAGGATGCTAACACTGCTACATTGTATGCAGTTGCTACTGCCGACAATTCTACTCAAAGACACGGTAGCTTTACAAAACCTTCTTTGACCTTGACTATAGCCGGTGTTGATAGTTCTTGTTCGGTAAGCCTGACTCTTCCCGGCGGGTCTGCCGATGCTGTCACCTTTTCTCGTACAGGTAACGGTACTATAACACAATCTTTGGGTAAGGTCTCACAGATTAAGTCCTGGACAAGCAGGCCTATTTTCGTAGGCACCTTAACACATACACTTAATGCATATTACGGACACGGAAATCAAACGATTGATACCATGTACGTGACAAAGAATGGTGTTACCTATGAGGTCCATCTGGATAAACCGATTTCGATTACAAACGATAGTTCGGTCAACCAGTAAAGGCTAAAAAGTACAGGTTTCTTTATTACAACATAACAAGCCCCGAAAAATCGGGGCTTGTTGCAAAAGTATAAATTAATTTTCCATATATTTTGTCAGAAAGGTGGTGCCGTTATGAGTCGTAACAATAAATGCATAATAAAAACAGTAGTATGCTTTATATTAATTTCAATAGTTTTGTCTTCCGTAGCGGGACTTACTGTTAACGCTGATGAAACAAGCGGTAATTGTGGACAAAATTTAAAGTGGTCTTATTCTGCAGGTACGCTTACAATAAGCGGCAAGGGCGAAATGCAAAACTACAATGAACGGGACTTAGCGCCGTGGAATCATTTAAGTAAGAGTATTGTTTCTGTTCGTTTGCCTGAAGCCATTACCACAATTGGCAGTTTTGCTTTTTATGACTGTACTGCTCTTAGGGCAGTTTCAATTCCTGACAGTGTGCAAAAAATTTCCGAAAAGGCGTTTTATAATTGTACGGCTTTGCGTCTTGTCAATCTTCCGGATAATCTTAAATTTATCGGTCGCAGTGCTTTTTATAATTGCGAAAAACTTGAAGCTGTTTCATTACCCGGTTCTCTTGAAACAATCTCTGATAAATCGTTTTATCTGTGTCGAAGTATAACAAGTTTGGTAATACCGGAAAATGTAAAAAGTATTGGAAAGCAAGCTTTCTCTTATTGTGAAAATCTTTTGCGAGTTGAGATAGATGCACAGATTACAGAGATTCCCGAATGGTGTTTTTACGGGTGTCAAAATCTTGCACAGATAGAAATGCCCAGTGCTGTAACACAAATCGGTTCATACGCTTTCAAACTCTGTGATGAGCTTTACACGGTTTATCATTCCGGTGAAAAGGAAACCGTAAACTCTATTCGAAATCAAATAGCTGATGACGTGCCAAGTTTTAAGAATAGCGGTTATGTTTCTTCCGGTCAAATAGAAGAAAAAACTTATATTTACGAGTCAGAGGTTGATGAAAACGGAACTTTAATATCACAGACAAACACATCTGTATATACCCAAAACGGCATAACATTAGTAGTAGAAGTTAAGTCTAGTAAAGATAAGCAGGGAAATGCTCACTGTTTGGTTTATATGATTCTGGTTGTTGATAATGAGGAGGACTGGAATTATGCAATTGTTGCAGTCAGGTCCGCACTTTCTGAAATTAATGATAATTATTCACTCAGTCATCAGATGGATGGGATTAAACTTACTTTGTATC
Source organism: Acutalibacteraceae bacterium (assembly GCA_045602685.1). GTDB lineage: Bacteria > Bacillota > Clostridia > Oscillospirales > Acutalibacteraceae > UMGS172. Next base: position 10,295 of record JAZSCC010000126.1, read on the forward strand.
TCAAAAACGCAGGTGGCGTAAATCAACATTTTTTAAAGGAACTTGCCGGCAGAAAAATGACGGTCGAAGTTCTTGACAAAAGCGGAAGCGTTTGGGTTATTGATTGTAGTGGGCTTAAGTCGGATGAGATAAAAGAGGATTCAAATCTCAGTTATACTGTCAAAGAATCTGACAGCAAAACAAATAAAGAACTTGGAACAAATCAGTGCTACAAAGTAAACTTTGAGGAATCGTCGGACATAAAAACAAACCTTGTTATAACTTTGCCCGCTTCGGCTGCAGATTCAAATGCGTTTTTGTATCAAATAGAGAGTTTCGGAAAACACAAGAAACTTCAGGCTTCACGAGTAGACGGTGATGCAAATGCCAGGTTTTACGTTTCTTCTATTAATAAAGACACACAATATATCGTTGCCATAAACGTTCCCAACGAGAGTATTGATGACGTTATTATTCCGGATGAAGCAGCGGATGCTTTTGGAGCAATTTTCCGTCTCGAAAAAATAAAGTATGTAAAAACAGGAGAACGCAGATTTCTCGGGTTTACAATTTTAGAAATGATGGTAATTCTTTTCTCATTACTTTTACTTGTGGCAATTGTTATCGGTGTTATAATGTATTTGAATTACAAGAAAAAATCACAGCAAGTGTATTTTGATAAAACTCAAAAACGAAACATTTAAAAGTAAATATATTTGCAAAGAGTGAATTTTGTGAAATGAAAACCGCCTGTTTGATATGCACCCCAAAAGTGTCTGACTTTTCGGGTGCATATTTTTCCGGCGGTTTTTTATAATTGTTTTTAGCTTCTCTGTTTAAAGTCCGGTTTATGGGACACTACTTATGCTAAAATTAAGACATAAAAGAAAAAAAGGAGTTTTGAAAATGTTTACATTTTTTGGTTTATTGTTTTTGTTTTACGGTGTTCTTTGTTTCTTTGGAATGTAAAATATAATTATTTAAAAAAGGAGAAAAATAATGAAAACAATCACAGTTAAAGGCACAGGAAATGTGTCGGTAAAACCGGATTATGTGGTTTTGTCAATGTCACTTGAAACAAGAAATTGCGACTACGAAACCGCTATGCGTGAAGCGGCAGATGAAATTGAGCACATTAACAAAAGTTTATTAACAATAGGATTCGAAAAGGAATCTCTAAAGACAACCGACTTCAACGTAAGAACTGACTATGAAAGTGTAAAAAATAAAAACGGGAACTATTATCGGGTTTTTAATGGCTATGTTGTAAACCATCGCCTGAAAGTGTCTTTTGATTTTGATACAAAGGTATTATCTGAAGCACTTGGTACAATTGCCGGTTGTGTTGCCGAACCTGAACTTTCAATCAGCTTTACAGTAAAAGAGCCTTCAGCAGTTAATGAGGCACTTCTTAAAAGTGCGGCAGAAAATGCTAAAACGAAAGCCGAAATTTTGTGTGCGGCGTCAGGTGTAACATTAGGTGAACTTGTAAATATTGATTACAATTGGGGTGAATTAAACGTTTATTCCAGGACTAATTATGATATGGAGATGGACTGTGTGAAAGCTTGTGCCGCAACACCATATAGTTTAGATATAGAACCCGATGACATTGATACAACCGACACAGCAACATTTGTATGGCAAATAGCATAAATTCAGCCGATGAGTACACCTCATCGGCTTTTACTACATTAATGATAAAAAGAAAAATGCTGCAGACGCAATATTTTTGCTCAAAATGTTGAGTCTTGATTTTAAATCTGCTATAATAACCTCAAACCGACGGCGGTGGCACGCCGCCGAAATGCTCTGCATTTAAAAATCTGCGATTTTTGTTTGAGAACATTGAATCACTAAAACTGCCACATTGCGATGTGGCAAGCGGCTTTGCCGCTATAAAAGCTGGCGCTTTTAGTTTTATGATATAATACAAATAATGATAATATGCAAAAATAAAATTTTTGAGGTGTATTATGGCTGTAAGATTGAATGAAAACAAAGAAATTGTTGAGAAAATAAAAAAGGGACTAAAGGCGAAGGGCGGTTATTGTCCTTGCCGAATTGCCAAAACCGAGGAAAATAAATGCATTTGCCGTGAGTTTCGTGAGCAAATAGCTGACCCGGATTTTGAGGGTTACTGTCACTGTATGTTGTATTATAAATCCAAGGATTAATTTTTAGTCATAATAAACCCCGCTTTAAGCTTTGTGTGCTTAAAGCGGGGTTTATTATTTATTCTTCATCTGTACGAACAAGTGTGGTTTTTTTGATTTTTCTCTTCTTGAGGAATATTCTCAACATTACCAGACCAACGATAATTAAGACAATTACCAAAAGAATTAACACAAACAGGAAAACATTAGTCTCCAAATCTGCGGGTATGATGTAATCCTCAGGTACGGTAGTAGTTTTAATACCTTCTGTTGAAAGTTTCTCAATAATTGGTGAGTCTTCAATACATTCAACGATGAGTTTTGAACAATTTTTAAAAGCATCTTTTCCAACCGAGGAAACACTTGATGGTAAATGTAAAGTCGTAAATTCGGAGCAACCTTCAAACGTGCTGTCACCGATACTGTAAGGTCTGCCAACAAGTGTTACCGATTTAAGCGAAGAACAGTTTTTGAACACTTTAACGTCAAGTGATGAAACGTACTTCGGAATAACAAGGGTTTTCAAAGAAGAGCATCCCTCAAAGGCCGATGTTCCGATGCTCGATACCGAATCGGGAAGGGAGATATCGGAAAGAGAACTACAGTTTAAAAATGCTTTAGGTCCGATTGCCGACACTTTTGACGGGATGACGACCTTTAGAAGTGCAGAGCAATTTTCAAACATATTCTCAGAAATTAACGAAATATTTGAAGGGAGAGTAATTTCTTGAAGTAACGAACAATTTTTAAAACAACCTGTTCCGAATTCTTTAACAGTATCAGGAAGTGTGAGGTTGCTTAAAGAGGTACAGCCTTCAAATACGGAATTGCCGAATTTTGTAACAGCACCGTTAAACGTTACAGTTTCAAGGGCGGTACAACCATTAAATGTTCTATCGTAAACGGAAGTTACCTTTGAAGGTACGGTGATGTTTTTAACAGCAACACAACCTTCAAATACGCCGGCGCCGATTTCGTTGATGGAATCAGGCAACGTAACTTCGCTAAGAGCAGTACAACCGTTAAACAATGAGTCAGAAATTTTGGTTACGGTTTCGGGGATAGAAATAGCTGTAATTCCGGTACAACCTTGGAATGCACTTTCGCCGATAGTAAGCAACAGCGGACGGTTAAGGTCAATTACTGTGATACCGGTACAACCGTTGAAAGCTAATTTACCGATGTTTGTTATATCTTTCGGTACTGATAAATTAGTGATAGAGGTACAGTTATCAAAGGCCTCATTGCCTATATCGGTAACCGAGTCAGGAAGGATAGCTTCGGTTAAAGATGTGCAGTAGAAAAATGCTCTTGCGCCGAGAGTTTTAAGGACAGGTGAATATATAACGGTTTTAAGAGCGGTACATTCGTTAAATGCTTGTTCACCAATAGCTGTAACATTACCGGTGTTGACTTTTAAAAGAGCAGTGCATCTTTTAAACAGTCCTTTAGGTAAAACGGTCAATTTTTGATTTAGAGTAGCTTCTGTAACAGACACACATTTATTGAAAGCAAATTCACCGAGGTTGGTGACACTTTCTGGAATGATAACAGATTTAGGAGCTTTACCGCTAATTTTACCAAAAGCGGTTAAAACAGCACAGTTGTCAAAAGCAAAGTCCCCAACTGTCTCAATATCACCGGTGCAATATACCGAAGTTAAGGCAGTACAATCAGTGAATGCATAGCTGCCGATTGTTTTAACGGTAGCAGGGAGTGTCACTGATTTTAAAGCGGAGCATTTACCGAAAGCAGCATTACCGACAGTTACGAGCTTTGAATCTGCTGTAAATTTAATATCTGTCAAAGACTCGCATTGGAAAAGAGCTCTTTCACCCAAGGTTACTACCGATGAAGGAAGATTGAACACAGTAAGGGCAGTACATTTACTAAAGGCTTCCTGACTGATTGCAGTAAGCTCAGAACCTTCAGCAAATTTGATGTCGGTTAAAGAAGAACAACCGTAAAAGGCAAATCTGTTGATTTCTTTAACCTTTGTGGGAATGGTTATAGATGTTAATGCAATACATTTATCAAATGCATGGTCGCCTATGTAGGTGAGTGTGTCGGGCAAGGTGACCGAGGCTAACTTTTGACAGTTTGCAAAAGCATAATACTCCAGCTTGGTTATTGAAGTGGGAATCGTAACTTCGGTTAACTGGGTTTTACTGAACGCTCCATAACCTAAGGTTTTAACCGTTTCGGGAATGGTAATAGCGGAAAGTTTTGTGTTATAGAAAGCATAAGCACCTATTTCGCTAACCGAGGCCGGAATAGTGACCGAGGTAATTGATGTGCTTTCAAATGCACCGGTGCCTATAACGGTTACCGGCTTATCACTTACTTTAGAGGAAATGTTGACCGATTTAGACTTTCCGGTGAAACCGACCAGCTCAGCATGGTCGGAATAAACATTATAGGTGTAGTCACCGTCGGTGAATACGGTGTAGGATAAGTCGGTGGTTTCGGGAGCAGAGTACGCGAACTCATCAGTGTTAGAACAGCCCGAGGCAAAAACCGTAATGGCAAGCATTACAACCAGTAATAGTGTGATGTGTACCTTTTTCATTATTTAATATCCCTTCCTGTTGAGTAATATGGGAAAACAGTTCACCAATATTACGTATATATAACTACCATAATTATATATTCTATGAGGAATTTTGTCAACATTAAAAGTCAAAATTCCAACCTAATATTATTTGAAATTTATATATAATATTGATGGGATAATAAATTACAAAAGGTTTTGGAGGTGTTGTTTTGTAATGGTTGAAAAATTATTTGAAATATGGTTAAATATAATAGTTGACTTATTTTATGAAGTATTTTATTAATAATCTCTGTAAATGAAAAAGGAGTAATTAAATGCGACTTTATGAGCCTAAAACCATACACGAGGTCTTGTCCCGAAACGGCTTTTCATTTAAAAAAAGTCTGGGACAAAACTTTCTCATAAATCCGTCGGTTTGTCCTAAAATGGCCGACAGTGCCGTAATTAACGGGGAAGAGGCCGTAATTGAAATCGGACCCGGTATCGGTGTTTTAACGGCTGAACTTTCAAAACGTACAAAAAACGTTGTGTGTATTGAAATTGATGAGCGTCTTCGTCCTGTTTTAGCCGAAACATTGGCGGAGTGTGATAATGTTGAGGTTATTTTCGGTGACTGTATGAAGTTGGATATTGCCCGGATTATTAAGGAGCGTTTTAAGGGTAAAAAGGTTTCGGTTTGTGCCAATCTGCCTTATTACATAACATCTCCAATAATAATGATGTTATTAGAACAACGTCTGCCTATAACTTCAATTACGGTTAAAGTCGGATCGTAGCCA
>JAZSCC010000127.1:0-3505 GCA_045602685.1 Acutalibacteraceae bacterium
CTGTTAAAATCCTCGTCATTTTCACCCATAAAACCGACCATTATGTCGGTGGTGATTGCAGGATTTTTAAATTTTTGCCTGATTCTGCTAACTAAATCGCGGTAAAATGCAGTATCGTATTTTCGGTTCATTTGTTTTAGGGTGTTGTCACAACCAGATTGCAATGACAAATGGAACTGAGGACAAAACTTTTCGATTTTTGCCAATTTATCAAGAGCGTAATCGCTGATTTGGTCACATTCAAGCGAGCCTAACCGCACACGCTTAATTGCATCAATATTTGATACAACTTCGACAGCATCGCATAGTTCGTCACCGGTGTCAAGTCCAAAAGCCGAAAGGTTAATGCCTACTAAAACAACTTCCTTGTATCCCGCTTTGGCTAATTTTTCGGCTTCTTTTCTTATGGACTCTAACGAGCGTGAACGGACACGTCCTCTGGCAAACGGGATGATACAGTACGAGCAAAAACGATTGCAACCATCTTCAATCTTTATGTAACCCCTTGTGTGCTCGGTGAGTTTTGATACACCTATATCGGTATATATTTTTTCGTGAGGCATAACACAAACTCGGTCGGTTTTTTTACTTAGTGCTTTAACACATAGGTCAGGCAAGGTATTATAATGAGAGTTACCGATTATCAAATCGGCTTCTTTTATTTCCTCACATTCCTTTGGAAAGGCCTGAGCCATACAGCCGGTCAGTACAATTAATGCTTCCGGTGACTTCCGGCGCAGCTTTCTAACAGTTTTTCTTACCTTGCGGTTACTTTCGGACGTAACGGTACAGGAGTTTACTATTATAATATCTGCTGCTTCACCTGAGGACAAAACGGTAAAGCCCTTTGCCTCAAAAATTTCGGCAAGAGCCTCTGATTCGTATTGATTAACTTTACAGCCGAGAGTACTGAATGAAACTGTCATATTTGCACCGCCTATCCCAAATAAAGTTTACAATATTATAACTCAAATAAGACAATCTTTCAACAAAAAAATCACCCGAAAGAGAAATTCACTTTCGGGTGATAAATTTTAGACTATTTACCTAAAATTTCCTTATACATCTTAATGTATGCTCCGGCTGATTTGCCCCAGCTGTTGTCGCAAGCCATTGCTCTTTCCTTGAGGATTTCCCAGCCTTCACGGTTTTTGTATCCCTCAACTGCACGGTAAACGGTATGTGCCATATCATGTGCATTGTATGAGCGGAAAGTGAAACCGTTACCCTGGTTGTCGCCGCTGTCGGTGACGGTATCCTTTAAGCCGCCTGTTTCACGGACAATCGGGATAGTGCCGTAACGAAGAGCAATCATTTGTGCTAACCCACAAGGCTCACTCTTAGACGGCATTAAGAAAATATCTGCACCTGCATAAATTTTATGAGCCAAATCGGGAATAAATCCGAGTTTTAATGCTACCTTATCGGAATGTGTCTGCATTTGGCCGTGGAAGTAGGTTTCAAACTCCCATTCGCCACTACCTAATATAATAATTTGAACATCTTGTTCAATAATACTGTCAAACACAAACTTTACTAAATCAAGGCCCTTGTGAGTGACAAGACGGGTGACCATACCGATGATGGGCACATCATCACGCAAAGGCAGACCAAACAACTTTTGCAGTTCGCGTTTATTGATAGCCTTACCGCTTGTATCAGCAATACTGAAATTTTTCCAAAGATGACTATCGGTTTCAGGATTATATACATCAACATCGATACCGTTGACAATACCTGAAAGCTTAAACGAACGGTCACGGATAATTCCGTCGAGTCCGTGTGCAAACCACGGGTCTTTTATTTCCTCTGCATAGGTGGGACTTACGGTTGTAACACGGTCAGCACATTCAATAGCACCCTTCATAAAATTGACGCAATTGTCGTATTCAACAATATGAGAAGATTCATGAGGCAAACCTAAAACATCACCAATAAGTTCGGTACCGTATTTGCCCTGATATTGAATATTGTGAATGGTAAACACAGTTTTGATGTTTTTATATTGGTCAACCATTCTGTAAAGTGTATCAAGGAAAACCGGAATGAGAGCTGTTTGCCAGTCATTACAATGGATAATGTCGGGCGTAAAGCCAATATGCGGTATCATTTCAAGTACGGCGCGTGAGAAGAAAGCAAAACGCTCTGCGTCGTCATAATGTCCGTAAAGTCCGCCGCGTTTGAAGTAATATTGGTTGTCAAGTAAATAGTAGATAACGCCATCATGCTTGGCCTCAAAAATGCCGCAATACTGTCTGCGCCAAGCTACAGGCACGGTGATGCTTGTAATAAACTGCATACCGGCACGAAGTTCATCACTGATACCTTCATATAAGGGGAGAACGACGCGACAACCTATCAATCTTTTACGTAAAGCCTTAGGGAGTGCACCGGCTACGTCAGCCAAGCCGCCGGACATAGCATACGGATAGGCTTCACTTGTTGCATATAATACTTTCATATTTTTCCTCACTGATTCTAAAGTTTATATATTAGCGTTTTTGCGGACGTAAATCGGATAGGTTGAGGTGCCGCGTAATGTCTTTCCGGTGCTTACCTTAACCTTTTTATCAAAAGTGACACACTGTAGGTCGACATTATCCTCAATAACTGAATCCTGCATAATGATACTGTTTTCAATTACTGTACCTTTACCGACCTTAACACCACGGAACAGCACACTGTTTTTAACGGTTCCTTTGATAATGCAACCGTCGGCTATAATGCTGTTTTTAACTTCACTGTCAAGTCCGTATACTGTCGGCATATCATCACGTGTTTTAGTGAATACAGGACGTTCCTTTTGAAACAGCTGTCGCCTTACTTCAGGACAGTTTACTACGTCGTTTGTAACTTTAACATAGGTTTCCGGACTGTCCATAATAGCAGAATATTCTTCAATTTTATATCCGCGTATGTCATATTTAGAGACAGATGGGTTGAGAATATCACGTGCCAGACTTGTGTAGTTATGAGCGTAACCTTCATTAACAATTTCAATTAACAATTCACGCGAAAGAATAGTTATGTCCAAACTGATGTTGCAATCAGCCTGGTCGAATGCGGCAAAATTAATATCGGTTACCTTGTCGCCGTCTAACTTAAAGTTCATAACGTCGTGGTGGTTGGCCGGCATGGCGCCTTTTTTATAGGCAATTGTAATATCGGCACCGCTTTCGATGTGGCGGTCAATCATTTTACTTAAATCAAAGTTGGTAATAACATCAGCATCACACATTACCACGTATTCTTCAACGGATTTTCTTAAAAAGTCCATAGCGCCGAAAAGCGCATCAACGTGGCCGGTGTAAACCTTTGCATCATTGTTAGAGTAGGGTGAGAGAAAGAATAATCCACCGCTTTTACGGTCTAAATCCCAAGCCTTGCCGGTGCCTATGTGGTCCATAAGTGACTGGTAGTTTGATTTTGTGATAATACCTACTTTTGAAATTCCGCTGTTTACCATGCTTGAAAGCGGGAAGTCAATAAGGCGGTAACGTGAACA
>JAZSCC010000128.1:0-4524 GCA_045602685.1 Acutalibacteraceae bacterium
CGGTCGGCTCTATTGAGCCGACCGTTTTTTATTAAAAACCGTACCGAAAAAATTATTATACTAATTTACACGAATTTTATATTGACAGTAACAATAATTTATTTTATTTTATAGTAAAGAGATAAATTATTTTGTCGAATCGCAGAATTTTTAAAAAATAATTTCACCCGGAGGTAATTATGATTAAAGAACGCTATCATAACAACGTTGAAGTTACCCGTTTGGGTACTTCAAAACCGAGGGCATATTACATTCCCTACGGTTCTCCTGAGGAGGCTAAGCTTAACGTACGCGAGGAAAGCAGTCGATTTAAACTTTTATCCGGTAATAAATGGGCATTTTCTTATTATGAGTCTTATGAGGAAATTCCTGATTCAATTACTGATTTTGATTCAGATATTTCTGATTGGAACCGTATTCCTGTGCCTTCAAACTGGCAGTTGCAGGGCTATGATAAACCTCAATACATAAATTCACGATATCCTTTTCCTGTTGACCTTCCGTTTGTTCCGAAGGATACTCCAACCGGTGTTTATTCAATAGATTTTACTATTCACAATGATATTGATACCTTTCAAAAATATGTTGTTTTTGAGGGTGTTGATTCCTCTATGTACCTATATTTGAATGGTCAATTTGTCGGATACAGCCAGATTTCGCACCAATTAGCCGAATATGATATTACAAACTTTTTACGTATCGGCAAAAACCGTATGACGGTAGTTGTTCCGAAATGGTGTGACGGCTCGTATTTAGAATGTCAGGATAAGTGGAGAATGTCAGGTATCTTCCGTGATGTATATCTCCTTATCCGTCCGAAAGGTCATATTGGTGATATTGAGGTTAAAACCGATGTTTCAAACGACTTTCGTAAAGCAACCATTAAAACTTATATTGAAACATCAATTGCCGAAGACTCAATAATAACCCTGTTTAACTCTTTTGGTGAAAAGCTTGATACTACAGTTTTTAACGCTGACGGCAATGCAGAATTTACGGTTAAAGACCCCAGAATGTGGAGTGCCGAATACCCGGAACTGTATACACTTATTATCGAAAGCGGTGACGAGTTTATAACCATACCCGTAGGCATAAGAACTCAGAAAATAGAAAACGGTGTTTTCAAATTTAACGGTAAGCCCATTAAGATTAAAGGTGTTAACCGCCATGATTTCAATACAAAAAACGGATATGTTTGCAGTGTTGAAGATATGAAAAAAGACATCAAATTAATGAAACGTCACAACATTAACGCCGTTCGTACTTCACATTATCCGAACGAACCGAGATTTTATGAGTTATGTGACAAATACGGAATATATGTTATGTGTGAAGCCGATTATGAAACCCACGGTGTTGGCAACGTCTCATACGTACCTAATAGTAACGGTGTTCACGAGATTATACACGACCATATTTCAGACGGAGAAATGTGGCAACATCAGGTTACTGAACGTGTTGCTTTAATGGTTGAAAACTTTAAAAATAACACCTCTGTTATTTCCTGGTCAATAGGTAACGAATCAGGCTTTGGTCGTAATGTTCAAAAAGCAATGCTTGATACAAAGACGCGTGATAATTCACGCTTTATCCATTACGAAGACATTATAAACACTGACAACGCAAAACTTATGATTGAAAATCTACCGAAATATACCGACGTTGTCAGCCGTATGTATTCGGATATTGCTTGGTGTAAAGAATTCCTTGAGAATGCAGACGAAATAAATTATGATAAACCACTGGTACTTTGCGAATACTGTCACGCCATGGGTAACGGTCCCGGAGATTTAAAGGACTACTGGAACGTAATATATTCATCTGACCGCTTTATGGGCGGATTTGTTTGGGAATGGTTTAACCATGGTCTTTACGATGGCAAGGCTGAAAACGGAAAGACCAAGTACCTTTACGGCGGAGACTACGGCGAGAAATATCACGACGGTAATTTCTGCTGTGACGGTCTTGTCACGCCTGATGTCAAGCCTACCAACGGTCTTAAAGAATATAAAAACATTATAAAACCTTTTAAAATCAGTCCTATTGATGTGACTTCCGGTATTTTTGATATTACAAATGAATATGATTTCAGTTACTTATCACGCTTAGAGGGCAGCTGGGAACTGACATGTAACGGAGTTGTTGTAGCATCCGGCAATATAGGCTCACTTGCTATTCCGCCTCAAAAAACCGAGCGTATTGAATTAAACTACAATATGCCGTCAAGCGGTAAATGCTATGTTAGAATCAGTTTTGCATCCTATGGTAACCTTGCTATTCCCGATGGTGAGATTTTAGGCTTTGAGCAGTTTGCTCTTCCAACTGAGCAGGTAATCACCGATAAACTAAACTTCGGAGATATTGAATACACTGAGGATAACCGCACAATTACCGTTAAATCTGACCGATTTGAGTATATTTATTCAAAAACTATGTGTGCATTTAAATCACTCACTGTTAACGGTAAGACAATACTCAATAATGGTATGAAGTTTAATTTATGGCGTGCTCCTATTGACAACGACCGTCACTTAGTAAATGCAATGAATGCCTTATGTCTTAGAGACTCTACTGCTTACGAGCATACGACAAAGGTGCAAAAAAAGGAAGGCTACATTGTTATAACAACTAACTTTGCTATGGCAGCGCCAACAAGATTCCCTCATTTTAATGTTGTTGCCGATTGGACAATTTTTGCTGACGGCAGAATTGAATTACATCTGAATGCAAAAGAAGGCGAAGGACTTACGTTTACCGGTCCTGACTGGAACGTTGACAATCCTGTGAAATACACTAAGCAATATATTCCTTATTTACCCAGATTCGGCTTATTAATGGAATTTGATAAAACGTTCGAGAATATTCAATACTTCGGTATGGGGCCGTTTGACAGTTACTGCGACCGTCACAATGCTTCCTATATGGGCAAATTCTCAAACAAGGTGCAGAACGAATTCCGTCAACATATCAAACCGCAGGAAAACGGCAATCACTGGAACACATATTGGGCATATTTACACCGTTCTGACGGTTTGGGTTTAGTTGTTTCAAATGAAAGCACCCCTTTTGAATTTTCTGCATTACCCTACTCGCCTTACGAATTAACCGATTATAAGCACAATTATCAATTACCTCGTTCAGATAAGACGGTTCTTTCGGTCGACTATAAGCAAAGTGGAGTTGGTTCAAACTCGTGCGGACCAATACTCCTCGAACATTACCGATTTAATGACAAAGAATTCATATTTAATATTTGCTTAATTCCAACCGACTGTTTTGCAGAATATCCGGAAGATATTTAATTAAATAATCAATAAAAAAACTGCTTGGCTAATGAAATCAGCCAAGCAGTTTTTTATACATATTTTAAAATATCATCAATGTTGTCTGCAATATAGGTTGCACCTGCCTCGGTCAATTCTTTCCTGCTGCCGAAGCCGTATAATACACCTATTGAGTCCAATCCGTTTATTTTCGCACCCTCAATATCATGATGGCGGTCACCTATCATAACTGTATTTGTTTTATCTTTTACTCCTGCAATTTCTAACGCATATCTTATAACTGTATCCTTGGTGTTTCTTGTACTGTCAAAGGTTGCGCCGCAGATATAATTAAAATATTTTTCCAAATCAAAATATCTCATTATTTCCTTAGCAAATTTTTCAGGCTTTGAAGTAGCCAAAATCAACATTTTGCCGTTTGATTTAAGAGTTTTTAACATATCAACAATACCGTCATAAACCTTATTCTCATACAAACCCTTAACGCTGAAGGTCTCACGATAATATTCGGTGGCTTTTTCGGAATAAGCTTTTGAAAAGCCGTAATATTCTGCAAACGCATCAACCAAAGGCGGACCAATGAACTTATAAAGTGTTGTTTTATCGTCAACATCTATACCGAATCTTCCCAAAGCATAAGCAACCGAATTAGTAATACCCTCACTGGGGTCGGTCAATGTTCCGTCAAGGTCAAACAGAATATTACGATACATACGCACCCTCCAATCAAACAAAACCCTCTGAATTGCTATTCAAAGGGTTTGAATTTTAGTTAATCCTTAAAAAATTCTTTCACCTTGTCAAAAAAGTTCTTACGTTCTTTATAACAGTTGTCATCGGTTGTTTCATCGAACTTTTTAAGAATTTCTTTTTGAGAATTGTTCAGGTTTTTAGGAACCTCAACAATAATTTTGACATACTGGTCACCGCGACCGGAATAATTAAGCTTTTGAATACCTTTACCGCGAAGTTTAAACTCATTACCGGGCTGTGTGCCTTCATGAATAGTAAATTTCACCTTACCGTCTAATGTAGGTACAGTAATTTCCCCGCCCAATGCGGCCTGAGTAAAAGAAATAGGGATTTCACAATATACATCAAAACCGTCACGCTCAAAAATAGGATGAGGACGGACTGAAATATTTACATGTAAATCACCCGAAGGACCGCCGTTAACACCGGTGTCACCACCGCCGCGAAGATTGATATACTGCCCGTCATCAACACCTGCAGGGATGTT
>JAZSCC010000129.1:0-3745 GCA_045602685.1 Acutalibacteraceae bacterium
ATCCTTTCAGGTATTATCCGACAGAGCTGTTGGCAGATTTCGGGTTGGACAATTATCAGGATAAGATAGATGCAATTTTAAAAACTCTGGTTGAAAACGGAAAAGCACTTGAGATTAACACCGACTGCAAACCGTTTATAATGGGCGGTAAGGAGTATAATTTCCACCCCGATTTTGAGATTGTCAAACGGTTTCGTGAACTTGGCGGTGAGTATATAACCGTAGGCTCTGATGCACATCAATCATCAAGGGTTGGAGACCGAATTGATTTAGCCTATGATATGGCAAAGTCAGCAGGATTTCAACGTGTTACTGTATATAAAAATCGTAAACCTATGCCTATTTCGATATATTAAATATTATTTTAAAGGAGAAAGAAAATGAACGTAAAATTATTAAAGCTTTTATCTAAAAATGCACGTTATACCGTGAATGAATTATCGGTAATGACAGGTCTTTCTGAAAATGAAGTTAAATCTCAGGTTGCCGAAATGGAAAGAGAAGGTCTTATTCGAGGATATAAGGCAGTTATAGACTGGGAACGGCTTGACAGTGCAATGGTATCGGCTATTATTGAATTAAAGGTTGAACCTCAGCCGGATGTTGGTTTTGAACAGATTGCGGAAGACGTTAAAAAGTATTCTGAGGTTGAAACGGTTTATTTAATGTCGGGCGGTTATGACCTTTGTGTTATTGTTAAAGGTAAAACCTTCCAAGAGGTTGCTATGTTTGTCGCTAAGCAATTAGCACCTATGAAATATGTTGTTTCAACCGCTACACATTTTATCCTTCGCCGTTATAAAGAACTTGATATTGAACTTATCGGCGATGAGACCGATGATAGGGAGAAGATTTCGTTTTGATGGATTATAATAAGTTGCTGAACCCTACGGTTTTGGGAATAAAACCGTCGGGTATCAGAAAATTTTTTGATATTGCAGCCGAAATGGATGACGTTATATCCTTGGGCGTCGGTGAACCGGATTTTCAGACACCGTGGCATATACGTCAGGCCGGTATAAAGTCTTTGCAGGATGGCAAAACAAAATATACATCTAATTGGGGTTTAATTGAACTGCGTAAGGCCGTTGCCTCTTATATGAAGGAGCAGAATGGTGTCACTTATGACCCGCAGCGCGAAATTTTAATTTCGGTTGGCGGAAGTGAGGCTATAGATGCCGCTATCCGTGCCATTGTAGGCAACGGTGATGAGGTTTTAATAGTTGAGCCGAGCTTTGTTTGTTATGGACCGATTGTACGATTGGCCGGCGGAGTTCCTGTGGCTATTCCTACTAAGGCTGAAAACAAATTCAGGTTGACGGCCGATGAGTTAAAGGCTCATATAACCGAAAAAACCAAGCTGCTTATTTTACCTTATCCCGGAAATCCAACCGGTGCTATTATGGAAAGGGCAGATTTAGAGGCTATTGCAGAGGTTTTGAGAGGCACTCAAATTGCCGTTATTTCGGATGAAATTTATTCTGAATTAACCTATACCGGTAACCGTCATTGTTCTATCTCGTCACTTAGTGGAATGGCTGAGCGTACTGTGGTTATTAACGGTTTTTCAAAAGCTTATTCAATGACCGGTTGGCGTATGGGTTATGCCTGCGGTCCTGAGCCGATTTTGAGTCAAATGACCAAAATTCATCAGTTTGCAATTATGTCGGCACCGACAACCTCGCAGTATGCTGCTATTGAGGCATTGAAAAACGGCCGCCAAGATATAGAAAAAATGGTTGAGGAATACGATATGCGCCGTAGGCTTATGGTTAACGGATTCAGGTCTTTGGGACTTGATTGCATTGAACCGCAGGGTGCATTTTATGCTTTCCCGAGCATTAAGTCTACAGGGATGTCGTCAGAGGAGTTTTGCGAAAAGCTTTTGTACTTAAAAAAGGTTGCAATTGTACCCGGTAACGCTTTTGGTGACAGTGGTGAGGGTTATGTCAGAGCCTCTTACTGTTATTCAGTTGACCATATCAAAGAAGCTTTGAGACGCATTGGCGAGTTCTTGAAAGAGATAAAAAAATGAAGATAAAAGCTTTTTGCAAAGTCAATTTATCACTTGATGTCACCGGAAAACGTGCCGATGGGTACCATACGATAAGTTCGGTGTTTCAGTCGGTTTCGCTTTATGATGTTATTGAAATACATAAGGCTGATGAAGTTTCGGTCAGATGTTCTGATACAACGCTGAACGGCGATAGTAATCTTTGTAGTACCGCAGCGGTCAAGTTTTTTCAAGCTATCGGGATTCAGGGCGGTGTGGATATTTTTATCGATAAACATATTCCGTTGGCTGCAGGTTTGGGTGGCGGAAGTACCGATGCCGGCGCAGTGCTTTACGGTCTTAATGAGCTTTACGGCAACCCTTTAAGCCAACAAAATCTTTTAGAAATTGCCTCTACCTTGGGTGCTGATATACCTTTTTGTATGGTGGGTGGCACCAAGCTTTGTGAGGGTATCGGTGAAATTATGACTGAATTACCCTCATTGCCCGAATGTTATATTGTAATAGCAAAAAAAGGACAAAAAAGTTCAACAGGAGATATGTACCGAGCGTTAGACAGTCTTGTTGACCGTAAAAGCAGTGATATTGAAAAAATCAAAGCAGGACTTGAAAGACACAGTTTGACTGAAATTTTTTCGGGTGCTTATAATTGTTTTGAGACTGTTTGCGAGCAAACAGTCTTAAAAGAGGTACGCAAAATTGCCTCATATAACGATGCGGTTTACTGTGGATTGTCGGGTGCAGGTCCGTCGGTTATAGTTGTTTATGAAAAACCGACACAGGCGTTAAAGGGTTTGGAAGCCTTTCAAACTTGTGAATTCCAGAGTTTTCTGGTTGAACCGACCACGATGGGTTGTGAAATAACAGAATATTGATTAAAAAATAACACTTCTGCCAATAATTTCCTTAAAGAAATTAGAGGGAAGTGTTATTTTGTTTGTACTTATTAAAAAAATTATCAGTAAATTTGACCGTAAAATAGCGTTTCGTTCGCTTTGTTGTGCACTTGTGACGGCGTTGGCGATGAGTGTTGCAGGATTTGATGCTAAATGTAATGAAATCAGGGATAATGTTTTAAGGCTTCATATTTTAGCCAATTCTGATGAAGATTATGACCAGGAGTTAAAATTAATGGTCAGAGACAGACTGTTGGCGATTTCTGATGAGGTGTTTACAGGGTGCGAAAGCGAGGCTGATGCTGTAGCGGCAGCAAAGGAAAACATACAGCGTTTTAGCGAAGAAGCAAAATCGGTTATTGCAGAGAACGGTTTTGATTATGATGTTAAGGTCGAGGTGGCCGAGACATTGTTTGAAACGAGAAATTATGAAAATTTTTCGTTACCTGCTGGGAATTATGAGGCGCTGCGCATTATAATAGGCGAGGGTAAGGGGCATAACTGGTGGTGCGTAATGTTCCCGGCTGTTTGTTTGCCTGCGGTAAAAGACAATAGTGGTTTTTCGGGTGTTTTAAGCGAAAGTATCGTCGAAATTGTCGAACGGCCGACCCGATATAAAGCCCGATTTAAGCTGGTTGAAGTGTTTGAAAATGCTAAATTTAAATTGTCTAAGCTTTTCGGTTGAGAAAAAAATATAAAAAATTGAAAAATAATGCTTGCAATTTATGTTTATATGTGGTATTATTCCTTTACTACGTGTAGAAAAGGAGAGGGGTGACAACATGAAAGAGGGTATTCATCCGCAGTATGAGACAGTTGTTGTAAAGTGTGCTTG
>JAZSCC010000130.1:0-4969 GCA_045602685.1 Acutalibacteraceae bacterium
AATTAAATTAAATTAAATTAAATAAATTATATCAGTTAAGTCCCGATTCTTTAAGTTTTTTCTCGGCAAATGATTTAAACCAGCAATAAATTGCCTCACCTAATTCCTGATAAACGGGGTCGCCGTCATGTGAACAAAGCATAGCAAAAGTTTGTCCCATTCGGCGGACAACCTCAGTGCCTCTGCGGTAGGCAAGGTAATAAAATGAAAATGCACCCGAATCACCCACGGCATTGTAAATGTCAGGTGATAACCTTTCCAACTCGGAATTAAAACTGTTTTCGGCAGTTTGATGAACAACCGTGCTGAAAATGTTTTCCTCCATAGCGATAACGGCGGCAAAGGTCATCATAACACCACGCTGTACAGACATACCGGCATTTCCGGTCTCGTTCTCATCAACCGGGAAACTGTCAATACGTGAAACAACCTCTTGTGCCAAAGCCTTCCCTAATTCCCTGGCTTTTTCAGTATTACCTTTAGCCGTCTCACGAGTATACTCGTCAAGCACCAAGGAATGCTCGTCCCTCTTAGGCTTATTATTACCTATTGACGCAATTTTAATATCCTCATCGTACATTTAATCACCGCCTATTATAAGTTTATTTGTCGCAAGGCCTTTGCTAACTGGTCAGGGCATGATGTCGACTTAAAGCCACATCTTATACCCTCCAGGCGTTCAATAACGTCCTGGACCTTCATTCCGACACAAAGCGAAGAAATGCCCTTGAGGTTACCGTTGCAACCGCCCGTGAACTTCACAGAAACTATAACTTCATTCTCGACCTCAAAATCGATAATGCTTGCGCAAACACCTTTTGTCTTAAATGTATATTTCACTTTATATTACCTTATCTATCCTTAAACTTATTGCTTCTTACGGGGTGGCGTAGCTTACGTAAAGCCTTGGCTTCAATCTGTCTTATACGCTCACGGGTTACCTCAAACTCAGTACCAACCTCTTCAAGAGTATGGCAACGACCGTCTTTTAATCCGAAACGAAGCCTTATAACAGCCTCCTCACGCGGAGTAAGAGTTTTAAGCACCGCATCAATATCCTCATTTGTGATGGTTTTTAAAGCTGCATCATCAGGAGCCAAGGCATCCTCGTCACGTATAAAGTCCATCAACCGGCTGTCCTCCTCAGGACCTATCGGAGTTTCCATAGAAACAGGCTCCTGAGCAACACGCATAATCTCTCTGACACGTTCAACCGACATTTCCATTTTTTCGGCAATCAGTTCCTCACTCGGTTCACGACCGTTTTCGTGCAATAACTGACTTTGTACCTTTTTTAAACGATTAATGGTTTCGACCATATGAACGGGAATACGGATGGTTCTTGCCTGGTCAGCAATGGCACGTGTAATGGCCTGACGAATCCACCATGTAGCATAAGTAGAAAACTTAAAGCCTTTGGTGTGGTCAAACTTTTCGACTGCCTTAATCAGACCTACATTACCCTCCTGGATAAGGTCAAGAAAATGCATTCCGCGACCGACGTAACGTTTGGCTATAGATACAACCAACCTGAGGTTAGCCTCAGTTAAACGCTTTTTAGCAAACGAATTGCCCTCTCCTATACGCTTTGCAAGTTCAATTTCCTCGTCGGGAGTCAACAACGGCACACGTCCGATTTCTTTCAAATATACCTTAACCGGGTCATCAAGTGAAATAGAATCGGCAGAAGCTACGATTTCCTCGATTTTTTCTACATCCTCAATTTCGGTCATTTTAAGGTCGTCCTCGGTTGGCTCATCAAAATCGAGGTCTAAAAGAGGTGGCTCCATTTCCAATGTTTCAAGGTTGTCCGGAACCTCATCCTCAATATCCAAAAAATCCTCTTTACATTCCGGTTCATCAGTCTTGGTATAATTATCATCTATTAAAGCCTCGCCGCTCTGGGCAGTGAGCTCAATAGTATCCTCTGTATCATTTTTTAACTGCTTCTTTTTCTGTTCCATTTTATTTACCCCATATTCTTTATAATTTACTTTTTCTTGGCTTTTATAATCTCGGCCATTTCACTTGCCCAAGCATCATCATCCAACGCTGCAATATCAGGCTTGTCGGCAGCTTTACGTTCGTCCAAAATAACGTTAATACTGTCACTCAAAACCTTCTCGTAATTAGCATCAGCCATGCCCACCATAAGCATTTTGGTTATATAACTTATTTCATCCGGTGAAAAATCATCACCTAAGAGTACCAAATCAAATGAACGTCCGGTTTCAATTATATTTACAATACGCTCAAACAATTTACGGTTAAAATCGGTAAGAAAATCTGACAGGTCAAGCCGCGATTTTACCAATTCAAGCGAATCAGGATGCCTTACAAGTGCCGAAATAACCGCTTCTTCGGCTGCACACGCCTTTTTGAACTGGAATTTCTGAGGATTAACATCGTTACGATTAACAGTAGGTGTTATGACGTTCTGCAGCTCCTTGCGGGTTTGTTGACGTTTCATACTATTCTGTAAATTTTTTATTATATTCTGTAACCGTTCCTTTGAAACACCATACTTAGCCGAAAGTTTTCCCGAATAAAGGTCAACCGCAATTGAATCATTCAAAGAAGCCAAAACCTCGCAAGCCTTGTTCAAATATTTCAGCTTACCGTCGGTTGCATCAAGGTCAATATCCCGTGCTGCTGTCAAAAGGCGGTAATCAATAGCATTAAAAGCCCCGTCAAGCAATTTTTGGAAACGTGCATTTCCATACTTTTTAATATACTCATCAGGGTCTTTGCAATCCGGCAACCGTAACACCTTAATATCAACACCAACATTGCTTAAAATGCCTAATGCACGGTCGGTTGCCTTTTCACCGGCCGAGTCGGCGTCCATAGTCAATACAACCTCTTTGGTATATCGAGCCAATAGCCTTGCCTGTTCCTCCGTAAAAGAGGTGCCCAACGCGGCAACGGCAGTAGTAAAGCCTGCCTGGTGAAGTGCTATAACGTCCATATTACCCTCAACCAGAATTGCCTGTTTAAAGCAATCCTTCTTGGCAAAGTTTAACGCAAACATATTATGGCTTTTTTTATAAACCGGCGTATCCGATGTATTTATGTACTTTCCACCCTGCTTTTCATTTCCCGGCATAGCCCGTCCGGAAAAGCCTATCACCTTGCCATGAACATTAATAATCGGAAACATTATACGGTTGCGGAACCGGTCATACGTGAACTGACGTCCGTTTTTATCCTTTTTTTCAGACTTCGCCGTAAGGTCGGCCGCTTGAATTACGTAATCCGTAAAGCCTTTTTTCTTTAAGTGGTTTTCTAAGGCGTGCCAATCATCAGGCGCAAACCCTAAGCCAAAATGCTTGATGGTTTTTAAAGAAAGTCCTCTTCCTAAAAAGTAATCAAGCCCCGCTTTGCCTTGTTCGCTCATTAATACCGAATAAAAAAACCTGCCCGCTTCACTATTTACGGCGTATATATCATTTTTTAAGCGTTGTTCTTTATCGTCTTTATTATCTTCGGGCAACTGCAATCCTGCTTTATCGGCCAACTTTCTGACCGCATCAATATAATCCAGGTTTTCTATCTTCATTGTGAAGGTAATTATATCTCCACCCTGCCCACACCCGAAGCAATAGTACGAACCGTTCTCGGGATACACTGTAAAGGAAGGTGTTTTTTCGTTATGGAACGGACAAAGACCTACAAGGTTACTTCCGCGCCTTTTTAACGCAATAAATGGCGATAAAACCGATTCAATATCATTACGGTATTTAAGTTCCATTAAAAATTCCTGCGGCAACGCCATTTAATACACCTCCTTTAAAACTTTCGTACAACACTCTCTAATTTATTATTCGTAAAAATTTTGCCAAATACTTTTTTTATTTTTCAAAAACGCCAAATTCTCTGAAAATTAGTAGTTTTATACCTCCTTATACCCCGTTCCTGAAATTATAAGCTCTAATCTTCCACAAAATGTGTCCTTAAATTTCTGCTTACAGTTTTCAAAATCGTATGCGGTAATAGAAAACGCAACGGTGACATTTTCGGCGAATTGGTTTTTATTCATCCTGCCTTTACAATCGGTTATAAGCCTTTCAACTGCCGAATGGTCAGAATAAGGGCATTGAACTTCGACCTCATAGCATTCGCACATAACGACAATACCTGCCGCCTCAACCGCTGCCGATGCCGCCGCAGTATAGGCTCGTACAAGACCGCCTGTGCCCAAAAGCACCCCGCCAAAATACCTGGTAACAACAACGCAGCAATCAACCAAACCCTGTTTGCGCAAAACCTCCAACGTCGGCATTCCGGCAGTTGAATGAGGCTCACCGTCGTCTGAAAACCTTGTTATATTGTTATCTCGCAAAATATATGCATAAACATTATGCTTAGCACCAAATGTGTCTTTTTTACGCTTTTCAATAAACTCTAAAGCCTCGGCTTCGGTTTTGCAGGGAATAACACTGCCAATAAACCGTGAACGTTTTTCCTCATATTCACCCTCGGCCTTTTGCCTTACGGTCTTATACTCATTCATTCTGTCACCTACCCGAAATTTAAACTTAACACAGAAAGATAAAACCGCAGTTGGAACTCAACTGCGGTTTAAATTTGAAACAATTATTTAGCATCCATGCCAATACGTATTTTAAATCTGTCTACACGACCACCGGTATCGACCAACTTCTGTCTGCCGGTAAAAAACGGATGACATTTGGAGCAAATATCCAAACGGATATCTTTCTTGGTTGAGCGAGTTTCAAACTCTGCCCCGCAAGCACACTTTACAACAACTGTCTCATACTGCGGATGAATACCCTCTTTCATGTTGTCACCCCTCTCCTTTTCTTCACATCAGTAAAGGAATAATACCACAACTTAAACCAAAATGCAAGTATTATTTTTAAAAAAACACAATTTTTTTATCAGTTGAAAATATCAGCAATACTTTTACGCGCTTTTTCAAAGATTTCGACCACCTTAAAGCGTGCTT
>JAZSCC010000131.1:0-3625 GCA_045602685.1 Acutalibacteraceae bacterium
TTTATTGATTTTATTTTGTTTTTGTGATATAATGTCGAATAATTGTTTTTAGGAGTTTTTATGAAAGAAGGATTATTATCTTTTATAAAGCGCTTTATTCCTGACGAAAGGTTTAAATCAGAGCTTTTATCGACAATTAAATATGCACTACCTTACCTGATAGCATTAATCTATTGGGAATTTTTATTGCGCACACAAATAGGCTTTGAGGATTTTTCCTTATATTTTCTTTTATTTTTGCCGTCTGAAGCAATGCTTTTAGCAACATTTAACGGTTGGTTTAAGAAAAAATATAACCGTATTATTTCATCCGTTGTAATGCTTTTACCGTTCGCTTACTATGTTTCACAATTGGTTTATTATCGTATTTTCGGCTCATTATTCTCTATTTCAATGATTGGTATGGGTGCTGATGCGGTAGGAAATTTCGGTTGGGCTTTAGCTGATACTCTAAAAGGTTCAATAGGTTGGATTATCCTATGTTTTGTACCGGTTATTGTTTCTGTTGCATATTCATTTTTGGCACCTAAATGCTGTTTTGCATCATTTAGTCCTAAAATGCATTTGTTCTCATTTATTCAAGTATTATACTTATGGTTTTTTGCTGTTTTAATGTTATTACCGTTCGGAAAGAGTGATTTTTCACCCTTCTATGCCTATAATTCAGCATATATTGACACCGATACAGCCTCAAACCGTTTAGGTGTTTTAACTAATTCCTTTGTTGAGCTGAGCCATAAGTTTTTTGATAGAGGTAATTCAGAGGACGTATTATTAAAACCTCCTGTAATTGAACCTCCGATTGATACTCCTGACATTACAGTACCAAGTATTGATACTTCACCCAATATTATTGAGTCTCTTGATTTTAATTCTTTAAAAGGATTAACTGACGATAAGGGCAAACAAGGTCTTTGCGATTATTTAGGTGCATTAGGCGGTACAAATAAAAACGAATACACCGGTATGTTAGAGGGTTATAACCTCATCTATATATGTGCAGAAGGTTTCTCAAGTTATGCAGTTGACCCGCAGGTTACCCCCACACTCTATAAAATGAGTCATGGCGGAATTAAACTGAACAATTACTACAATTCCTTTAAAAACACCACTACTAACGGTGAGTTCGCTATGTTAACCGGCTTATGGCCCGATGTTTCACGTGATGCCGATGCCAATTCATCCACAGGTAGCTTCGTTCAGTCAAAAAACAATTTGATGTCTTATTCGTTACCTAATATGTTTAACAGCATTAATGCAAAAACATACTGCTTTCATAATTTCCGTGGTTATTATTATAAGCGAAATGAAACTCATAAAAATTTAGGTTTCACCAACTTGAGATTTATGGGTGGGGAAGGTGGAATGAAGTTTACAACCTCATGGCCTTCGTCTGATTATGAGATGATGCAACAATCGATTGATGATTTTATCAATGATGAACAGTTCCACGTTTATTATATGACCTTCTCTGGTCATGGTCCATATTCCGACGCTAATCCGATTGCCGTCAGAAATTTGGATAAGGTTAAAGAACTTTTAGGAGAGCGTAAAATTAACGAATCTGCCACGTACTATCTTGCCGCAAATTATGAGCTTGAAAAAGGTATGACGCTGCTTTTAGAAAAATTAGAGGCTGCCGGTAAGCTCGATAAGACAATGATTGTTTTAACCGGTGACCACTATCCGTATTATCTTTCAGAAAGCAGTTATAATTCACTTGCGGGCCATAAGATTGATACTAATTTTGAAAAGTACAAATCAACCTGCATTATGTATTGCAGCGGCATTGAAACCGTTGAGGTTGATGCACACTGTTCAAATGTTGATATTTTACCTACTGTTTTAAATCTATTCGGCTTTAAATATGATTCACGACTTCTAGGTGGTACTGATATTTTTTCTAATTCGGTACACATTGCTATGCTTTATAATAAAAGTTTTATTACTGATAAGGTTAAATATAATGCTCAGAACGGTAAAGCTGAATGGCTTCCCGGCACCGAGACATACACTGATGAAGAAAAGGATAACTATTTAGAATATTGCATTTCTACTACAAAATTGAGATATGTCGCTTCATTAGATATAATTGAAGAAGATTTTTACCGCTTTATTTCTGAAAACACTGTCAAAAGTGTTCAATAACGAATAACCATTAAAAAGCACGCTATTATAATAAGTAGCATGCTTTTTTGTTTAGAAAGGTATGATTCCTGTTTAGCGTTTGGACGAACTATACGAGTTCTCATCCCTCTAAGACAGAAAATAACAGTTTACCCAAAAGGGCAAACTGTTATTCTGGCGGAGCGAGAGGGATTCGAACCCTCGGACCCTTGCGGGTTTACCTGATTTCGAGTCAGGGCCGTTATGACCACTTCGATATCGCTCCATACATTTCAGTTGACCTATGTATTATAAGTGTAAACAGTTAAAATGTCAACACTTTTTGATTAATTGTGTAAAATTTATTAAGATAAGAAAAACAAAAATGCATCCAATTTTATTCGGATGTATTTTTGTTTTCGGCATTGGTTTCATTATTTGATTTTTCTTTTAAACCCTGCATATACTTATGCATTGTTTCGGCAACAACCTTACTGTGAGCGACAGCCTCAACAACCGTCCTTGCTCCGTGTACAACGTCACCACTTGCAAAAACACCTTCTCGTGAGGTATTACCGAATTCGTCAGCCTTTAACAAACCACGTTCATTGATTTCAAGTCCATCGGTTGAATTTACAATAGTATTTTGTGGACCTTGGCTAATTGATACAATAACACTATCAGCCTTATATAGCTTCTCAGTGCCTTCAACATCGGTAAATGTACCGTCATCGTTTTCTAAAACATCGCAGAAAATTACACCGTCATCAATTATTTCAACAGGGCGTTTATTATATTCAAACCGAACTCCCTCTAATTTTGCATAACTATATTCATATTCACTTGCTGCAACTTGTTTTGTTATAGAAAAACATGTGAGCTGCTCAACACCGTTACGAATTGCTGTTCTTGCAACATCCATTGCGGCATTTCCGGCTCCGATAACAATTACATTCTGTCCAAGTTTAAATGATTTTGGACTGTTAAGATAGTTGATTCCGAAATGCACGTGACCTAATGTTTCACCTTTTATATGCAAAGCATTAGGCTTCCAAACGCCTGTTCCTACAAATATTGCTGAGTAACCGTCTCTAAAAAGGTCATCAATAGTTATGGCACCGCCAATATGAGTATTCAGACGAAGCTTTATACCTTTAAGTTCAATATGACGGTATTGTAAATCGTCTAATATTGCTTTAGGCAGTCGGAAATCGGGAATACCGTAACGTAAAACGCCACCTATTTCACTATTGTTTTCAAATATAGTAACCTGATAACCGTATCTTGCCAAAATAATAGCAATTGTAATACCTGCCGGTCCTGAACCTATAATCGCAGCGCGCATTCCGTTCCATTCGACCGGTCCTTTAGTCATTTGGGGAGCAAAGGTTCGTGAAATATACTGTTCTATTGTAGAAAAGTGTACGGGTGCACCTTTTCTTCCTAAGATACAGTTTCCCTCACATTGTTTTTCGTGGTCACAAATAAGTGAACAAACAGTAAGTCGGAGGCCAAGCGG
>JAZSCC010000132.1:0-3474 GCA_045602685.1 Acutalibacteraceae bacterium
CTGCCAAGTCCTTAAACTCCCCTACACTCAACATTTGAGCTATCAAATTACCGATTGCGGTCGCTTCAGACGGACCGGCCAAAACGGTACGGCCTGACACCTTTGCGGTAATTCGGTTAAGATAATCAGCGTTACTTCCGCCACCTATAATGTTAATTGCAGAATACTTTCTGCCCGTAAACTGCTCAATTTCGTTGGCACAGTCACGGTAACACACAGCTAAGCTGTTGTAGATAACGGCAGCAATCTCTCCAACAGCCTCTGGTACTGGCTGATTGGTTTCGCGGCAACATTCCTTGATTTCCTCAATCATATTCTTAGGTGCCATGAAACGGTCATCAATTGCATCTACAATCGAAGGAAAATCAGAATTCTCTGACGCCATTTCACAAAGCTCACCAAAAGAATACTTATTATCAAGTTCCTTTTTTACGCTCTGAATCATCCACAAGCCCATTATATTTTTCAAAACTCTATAACGGTAATTGTAACCGCCCTCATTGGTAAAGCTGTGTTCCAAACAAATATCGGCAAGCTGCGGAGTCATAGATTCAATGCCCATTAGCGACCATGTTCCTGAGCTGATATACATTACATTATCTGCATTAGACGGGACAGCCATAACGGCCGACGCTGTATCGTGCGAAGCTGCTAAAACAACCTCAAGGTCAAATCCAACATCCTGCTTGATTTCAGGCAACAACCTACCTGCTTTGGTTCCGGGCATAGAAAGGTCGCGGAAAATGCTCTTTTTTATTCCATATGTATCAAGAATCTTCTCAGACCAAGTATTTGTGTGAACATCAATTAATTCGGTAGTCGAAGCATTTGTATATTCATTAAACTTATTACCGGTCAAAAGATATACAAAGTAATCCGGAATCATCAAAAAATCACAGGCGGCCTCCAACTGCTCAGGATGATTGTCTTTTAAAGAAATCAGCTGAAAAAGTGTATTAAAAGTATTTGTACCCAAACCGGTTATATCATAAAGCTCCTGCTTAGACATTGTTTCAAATGCCTTCTCTACGTAACCTTCGGTTCTGGAATCACGGTAGCCAACCGCGTTTCCAACCATTTTACCGTCCTTATCAAGCAACACGAAATCAACACCCCAGGTATCAATAGCCATCGTTGAGGGAATTTTACCGACTTCGGCGCACTTTTTCATGCCACTTATTATTTCATTAAATAAACGTTCGGTATCCCAACAAAGTGTACCGTCAATATCATCAAATCCGTTATAAAAACGGTAAACCTCTTCATATTTCATAACACCGTCCTCTAACCAACCGATTATATGACGGCCGCTGGAAGCGCCAATATCAACCGCAAGATGATACATAAATTACACAACCTTTTTATTAATTTTTATGAATATATTATATAATATTTTACTACAATAAGCAAGTAGATTAAAAAATATATTATTAATTATTATAACACAAAACCAAAAGCGAAAGCTTTTATAGCGGCAAAGCCGCATGCCACATCGCAATGTGGCGGTTTTGAATGTTCAATGTTCTCAAACAAAAATCGCAGATTTTTAAATGCAGAGCATTTCGGCGGCGTTCCACCGCCGTCGGTTTGAGGTTATTATATAATATTTTGAAAGTGTATTTAATACTTTTTTTATTAGAACATATTTTAAGTTTAATGTCAAGCAGATTAATAATGATTTTTTCTGATTATAATTAATTAAAAACTACAAGATAAATCAACCATACTTCACTTGACAAAAGTTATGCGATAATATTATAATAATGTAAATTTATATTCTAAAAAATAACAGAGGACAAAACAATGACTTACAGAGAAAAATATGAGCAATGGTTAAACTTCGATAACGAAACCAAAACCGAACTGCTCAATATTACCGACGAAAAAGAAATCGAAAACCGTTTTTACAAAGACCTTGAATTCGGCACCGGTGGTTTACGCGGAATTATGGGAGCCGGCTCAAACTATATGAATAAATATACAGTAGGACGCGCTACTTACGGCGTTGCTCAGTTTGCTAAAGCAAAACGCCCTGATAATCTCTCAGTTGCCATTGCGTATGACACCCGTAACAACTCAAAATACTTTGCAAAAACTGCAGCAGGAATTTTTGCAAATTGTGGATTTAAAGTTTACCTTTACGATATATATGTACCCGTTCCGGTATTATCTTTTACCACAAGATTTCTAGGATGTTCTATCGGTGTTATGATTACCGCATCCCACAATCCAAAAGAATATAACGGTTACAAAGTATACGATAACACCGGATGTCAACTATGCACCGAGGACGCAAAATGTGCTATTGAATATATCAATAATATTACCGATTTTTCGTCTATTCCCTTCTCTGACTCTGATAACAGTATTGAGTTAATCGGTGAAAATATCTTAAGCGAGTTCATAAAGGAAATTTCGACCCAATCGCTTTACAGCGAAGAGTCCGATTTAAAAATTGTCTATACTCCTCTACACGGCACCGGCTGTGTTCCCGTTCAAAGAATTTTAAGGGATATGGATGTAACCGTTGTCAAGGAACAAGAAATGCCCGACGGTAATTTCTCTACCGTTCGAAGCCCCAACCCTGAGGATAAAGCTGCACTTACAATTGCTATTGAAAAAGCAAAGGAAATCGGTGCTGACTTGGTTTTAGGTACCGACCCCGACTGTGACCGTGTAGGTATCGCAGTTAAGAACGGCGACGAGTATGTACTGTTTACCGGCAACCAAACCGGTGCTATGCTTGTCAACTTTGTTCTTACTATGAAAAAAGAACTCTTAAACAAGAAATCTACCATTATTAAGACTATTGTTACTTCTGAAATCGGCGCAGATATTGCAAGGAAGTTCGGCTTAATTGTTGAAGAAACACTTACCGGATTTAAATATATCGGTAACAAGATGATCCAATACGAAGCCGACGGTTCACAAGAGTATGTTATGGGATATGAAGAATCCTACGGCTACTTAATTGGCACTCACGCAAGAGACAAAGACGCTGTTGTATCGTCTATGCTTATCTGCCAGATGGCCGCTTGGTACAAAAACCAAGGCAAGACACTAGTTGACGGCTTGAACGAGTTGTATAACGAGTTTGGCTACTATTTAGATACTCAGGACAGCTTCACCTTGACCGGTAAAGACGGCGCCGAAAAAATCCAACAACTTATGAGCACATTCAGAAAAACCGGCACTGCCCTCTTTGACGGATTAAAAGAGTTAATTGACTTTAGTGTGGGAGTTCGCGATTTACCGAAGGAAAACGTTTTGAAATACGTTTGGAATGACGGTTCATGGTTAGCCGTAAGGCCGTCAGGCACCGAGCCTAAAATTAAGGTTTACTATTCCATCAAGGATAAAACAAAAGCCGCCGCTGAAGAAAGATTGACAAAAATCAAGCAAATCATCCACGGAATAATTAAATAAAACACACAAAATAACACCTCGTTGACAACCGTCTCAACGAGGTGTTTT
>JAZSCC010000133.1:0-1506 GCA_045602685.1 Acutalibacteraceae bacterium
CAGAACGACATGGCTACGATCCGACTTAATAGGCAAACCAATAGCCCAACCGACACCACCGCCGACAATACATACTTTTTTCAGACCCTCGGTTTTTGTTGCCACACCCAACGGCCCAACAAAATCACAGATACTGTCCCCCTCATTGAGTTGGCTTAATTTTAATGTAGTTGCACCAACCGTCTGAAATATTATCCTGACAGTACCTTTATTTCGGTCAAATCCGGCAATGGTTAGCGGTATCCTTTCGCCATCACTGTCAACACGCAAAATAATGAACTGACCGGCTTGGGCTTTATTTGCCACAAAACCAGCCTCTATATCCATTAGCGTTACGTTGTTATTCAGTTGTTTTTTAAAAACAATCTTATACATAAATACGCCTCAAAACCAAAGTGATAATTACTTTACAATACCTATATATTTTAACATCGGAAAAGATAAATGCAATAGCAAATATCAAAATAATCAGCTTTTTACACGTTTCTTTTTAATAATTCCTGCAACAAGCAATGCCAAAACGTTAAAACAAACTACAGTAGCACCTACGGGAAGCATTACAGTGCCTGACATATAACTGTCAGGCTTTTGTATTACAAATGTTACGGCAAATAAAAATCCAAAAATAAAGCAAATGACCGATATTACAGCCGATGAAATAACGGTTGCCTTAAAGGTCTTGAATAACCTCATTGATGTAACCGCCGGTATAACAATAACAGCTGAAATCATAATTGAACCGATAAGCTTCATTCCTACGACAATAGTGATAGCCGTCAGGCCTGCCAAGAGCATATTGCTCATCCTTGCATTGACACCGGTTGCTTTTGAAAAGTCATGGTCAAAGGTAACGGCAAAAATACGGTTAAAGAAAATCAGATATAATATAATTACAATTCCGCACAGAATTGCACCGAAAACGGTATCCTCACGGCTGACAGTTAATACCGATGCACCGAAAAGTCCGGTACAAACCTCAGCCGAGCCTGCCTCGGCAAGCCCGAAAATAATATAACCCACCGCAACCGTACCAACCGAAACAAGCGCCGTTGCCGCATCGCCCTTTAATTTACCACTGTCAGTAAGCCACATTAAAAAGAACGCCGCTACTGCCACAACAGGTATTGTAATATAAATATTGTTTTCAGGTGCAACGCCGAGCAATGCCGCTAAAGCCAATGCCAGAAAACCGACGTGTGAAAGTCCGTCACCTATCATAGAATAACGCTTTAATACAAGGTTAACTCCCAATGCGGATGAACAAAAACTTGTTAACACACCTACTATGATTGCATAAATCAATACCGATGCATCAAAGTATTCACCTGAAAATACGCTGAAATCAAATCCGATACTCATTTTGCACCGCCTTTCAAAAACGCTCTGCCAAAGTCAGATTTCAAATATTCAGCAGTTGTTCCATAAAACTGTTTATCCTTACCAAGATGCAAAATCTTATTGGCTGAACTAACTGCAGAATCAATATCGTCCGAAATCATAATAACC
>JAZSCC010000134.1:0-1802 GCA_045602685.1 Acutalibacteraceae bacterium
TCTTAATATTAAGTTGGTAAAAAGTCTTATCTGCTGCAAGGCAGACCAGATTGCTACCGCCAAGGCCCTCGGCCTTCATAAGCGCGGTGATTCGAGCATTCAGCCCGATAATGCCGCCACCCAGGGTAAAATTAAAAAAATTATCCACCTCGTCGAGGTAACTGAAGCGTAAACTAAGGAGGTGCGAACTATGAAAATTCATGAGCTAAAAGCCGTTGAAGGTTCTACCAAAGAGGTAAAACGCATCGGTAGAGGTCATGGTTCCGGTAATGGTAAAACAGCCGGCAAGGGACATAAGGGTCAAAAGGCTCGTGCAGGTCGCGGTCAGAGATTCGGCTTTGAAGGCGGACAGATGCCTTTACAAAGACGTGTTCCGAAGAGAGGATTCAACAATATTTTTGCCAAAGAGTATGCTACTGTAAACCTTTCTGCGCTCAATGTATTTGAGGATGGTGCAGTTGTTGATGCAGCAGCTCTTATCGAAAAAGGCATTATCAAGAAGGAGTACGACGGATTGAAGGTTCTCGGTAACGGTGAGCTTTCGAAGAAAGTAACCGTTAAGGCAGTAGCCTTCTCTGCCGCTGCAAAGGATAAAATTGTAGCAGCCGGTGGAAAGTACGAGGTACTCTAATATGTTAGAGACATTAAAGAATGCATGGAAGATTAAAGACCTTCGCAATAAGATTCTTTTTACACTCTTCATAATCTTGATTTTCCGTATCGGTTCGGTTATTCCCGTTCCGTTTATTGACACAGCAGCACTTAAGGAAATGTTTGCAAACAGTGCTCAAACCGGTGCAACAACCTTTTTGACCACTCTTTCTGCATTATCCGGCGGTGCCTTGCAGTACGGTGCCATCTTTGCAATGGGTGTTACACCGTATATCAACTCTTCAATCATTATGCAGCTTCTCACTGTTGCGATACCGTACCTTGAGAGACTGTCTAAAGAAGGCGAAGAGGGTCAGAAGAAGATTGCTAAGTATACCCGTTTTGTTACTGTTCTTTTGGGATTGATTCAGGGTATTGCTTACTTCTTCTACTTGAGCAATTCCGGTTGCTTGAATGTTAAAACAACCGGTGCCACCTGGTTTGCAGGTTTCGTCATTGTATTAGCACTCACTGCAGGCTCTGCGCTTGTTATGTGGTTGGGAGAACAAATTGACGAAAAAGGAATCGGCAACGGTATTTCAATGCTTTTGTTTGCCGGTATTATTGCCCGCGCTCCTCAGGCATTCTTACAACTTTATGCTTGGTGGCAAGGTACTGCTGCAAACAAGATTGCAGTAATTGCCATTGTT
This sequence comes from Acutalibacteraceae bacterium, assembly GCA_045602685.1. Lineage (GTDB taxonomy): Bacteria > Bacillota > Clostridia > Oscillospirales > Acutalibacteraceae > UMGS172. The sequence goes on from JAZSCC010000134.1 coordinate 1,302, forward strand.
CTTGTTTTCATTGCTATCGTTGTCTTCATCGTTTGGATGACAAATGCGGAACGCAGATTGCCGGTTCAATATGCAAAGCGCGTTGTCGGACGTAAGATGTACGGCGGTCAAAACACCCATATTCCCATTAAGGTTAATATGGCCGGTGTTATGCCTATAATCTTCTCCAGTTCCATTTTGATGATTCCTACAATGATTCTTTCATTTATGAACAGTGATCCAGATAAAATTACTTGGTTCTATAAGGTTTTAACATTGTTCAGTACACAGGGCGTTTTCTATGCCGTAATATATTTCGGTATGATTATAGCATTTGCTTACTTCTACGTAACAATCCAGTATAATCCTGTTGAAATGGCAAACAACCTGCGTAAGAACAGTGGCTCAATACCGGGTATCCGTCCCGGACAGCCGACCTCAGATTTTATTAAAAAAGTTTTGTCAAGAATTACCCTTATCGGTGCTTTATTCTTGAGCGTTATTGCCGTCGGACCGATTATT
>JAZSCC010000135.1:0-2644 GCA_045602685.1 Acutalibacteraceae bacterium
TCCTGCTTTGCAGCAAGTGCCAAAATAACGCTGTCCGGCTCGTTGGTTTGAATAACGGCAGTACCCTTATAATCACCTCTGCCCGACCGACCAACAACCTGAGTAAGCAGTGAAAAAGTCCGCTCATAGCTTCTGAAATCACTACTGTGCAAAGCAACATCTGCATTAAGCACACCGACAACGGTAACTTTAGGAAAATCAAGCCCTTTTGCCACCATTTGAGTTCCCAGCATAATGTCGTATTTCGAATCGGCAAAAGCCTTTAAATTATTTTCATAATCGCTTCTTGTTGAGGTACTGTCGGCATCCATACGAAGTATTCGGGCAGTTGGGAAAAGTGCCTGTAACTCAGCCTCAGCCTTTTGAGTTCCCAAACCCGAATATTTCATACGCTCACTACCGCAATTTGGACACTTATCTGCATAAGGTAACGATTTCCCGCAATAATGACACATCAATCTGTTGTTTGCACTATGATAAGTCAAAGAAATACTGCAATTATCACAGTTCATAACGGTACCGCACTGTGTACACGAAACATATGTATTAAACCCGCGTCGATTAAGCAGAAGTATCGCCTGCTTGCCGTTTTCAAGCGCCTCAGATATCCGTTCATACAAAAGATTACTAATAATCCCCGAATTACCTTTAGCAACTTCCTCGCGCATATCCACCGTTTCAACAGTAGGTAAAATTGCATTTCCATATCGAGTTTCTAATTTGTAAAAGCGGTATTTACCGGCTTTGGCAAGGCTGAATGTCTCAACCGACGGCGTTGCTGAGGATAAAATTAAAAGACCTTTTGATTTAGTAATTCGCCACCTTGCAATATCCCTTGCGTGAAAATACGGACTCATTTCGGATTTATAGGTATGCTCTTGTTCTTCGTCCATAATTATAAGTCCAACATCAGAAAACGGTGCAAAAACAGCCGAGCGTGTACCAACGGCGATTACCGCATCACCCCGTTTGACACGCTTCCACTCATCTAACCTTTGACCTTGAGACATAGCACTGTGGAAAACCGCAACCTTTTTACCAAAACGGCGATGAAAAATACCTAAGGTTTGAGGTGTTAAAGCAATCTCGGGTACCATAACGATAACCCCTCTGCCGCTGTTTGCAACCTCCTCACACATTTTAAGGAATACCTGTGTTTTACCCGAACCGGTCACGCCGTAAAGCAATGAGGTTACACCAAAAGGCTCATTATAATCAGACACCAGACCGTTAAACGCGGCTTGTTGACTATCAGTTAAAACTGCTGACTGTTCAGGTTTAAAATCTGCCTCACTATAAGGGTTACGGTAATATTCCTGCTCAAAAATTTCTATAATACCCTTTTTACAAAGACCGTTAACAACCGCAACGGTAAGTCCGGTAAAATAGCAAAGTTCTTTAACCGAACAACAACCCAAATCTGTCAATACCGCCATAAGTTGCTTTTGCTTCGGGGTAAGCTTTATACCGGACAAATCCTTAGCGGCTTCGGTTAAACGCACCATCTTTAAGGATGCATCACCCACAGCTCTTACCGCCGTACCGCTACGTACCGCAAAGCCTTTGGAAATTAATTTTTCCATCAAGCCACAGTCATCTTGCAATTCTAATGCTTTATAAACAGATTCTTTTGTAACAACCTTAGAATTAAGTAAAATATCGGCAAGCGGTTTTAATTCATCACTTAAATCAGGATAAATCTCAGAAGCGTTTTCACTTAATTCATACTCTTGACGAACCTTATAGTTTATTCCCGGGGGCAACAATACACGAATTGCGTTATACCAAGTGCAATAGGTTTCAGAACGGATAAATTCAGCTAACTTAATCATTTCTTCGGATAAAATCGGCTCATCATCCAACACTGTAATGATCGATTTGAGTTTTTTTGTTACATCAAATTCAGAAAATCCCAAAATCACACCGGTTTTACGAACATTACCGTTTCCGAACGGCACTAATACACGGCACCCGACCTTTGCTTTCTCACCTAGTATTTCAGGTACAAAATAATCAAATGGCCTGTCGATTAAATAAACCGTTTGGTCTACAGCAACGCTGACAACAGTCGGTCTATTCACGGCAAGCCACATCCTTTACTATAAATTTGAAGATATATTTATTCCTCTGTACCGGTAATTTCCTGAGCCATTTTATCCATAGCTAACGTAACCGGCTTTTCAATAATAATTTCGCCATTATCCTGGGCCTCTTTAGCAATGCTGCGAGCAGTTTTAGCAACATCCAAAACAAGTTTGTAACGACTGTCAGTATTTTTAATAAGTACTCCGATTGAAGGGTTAAGCATAATTTTCTCCATTCTGCCGAATTCGGCGTAAATTTTATTATAAATTATTTAACAATGATAAATTGCGCTCGGTTCTTTTTCTTTCACTCAAAATAATCAAGCGAATATCATTAACTGCTTTAGTCAAATCGTCATTGACGACTATGTAGTCATATTCATAAGCTCTTGCCATTTCATTCTTTGCCTGAGTTAAACGTTCTTCAATAATCTCGGCCGATTCGGTGCCTCGTCCCGTTAAACGCATTTTCAACTCATCAAATGACGGAGGTGCTATAAATATACTGAAATTATCAGCACAATTTTTTCTGACATTCTCAGCGCCGTTAACGTCAACCT
>JAZSCC010000136.1:0-2319 GCA_045602685.1 Acutalibacteraceae bacterium
CCGAAACAAGATTAATACCTTCCGACTTTAAGGAAGCGGCCAAAGCCTTGGCGTTTTTAGCAATCTGCTCTTGGTATTCTTTAAATTCGGGAGTAAGCGCCTCGCCAAAGCAAACCGCCTTACCGGCAATAACATGCATCAAAGGACCACCCTGATTTCCGGGGAAAACAGCCTTATTGATAGCCTTGAAAATTTCCTCATTATTACAGAGAATCAATCCGCCTCTCGGACCGCGAAGTGTCTTATGAGTAGTTGTAGTAACAACATCGGCATATTCTACCGGATTAATATGTAAGCCTGCGGCAACCAAGCCTGCAATGTGAGCCATATCAACCATAAACAATGCGCCGACAGAATGTGCAATGTCTGCAATTACGTCAAACTTAATCTCGCGGGCATAAGCGGAAGCGCCTGCAACGATTAACTTCGGCTTACATTCCTTTGCAATCTTTCTCATTTCATCATAATCAATAAAACCGTCGTCACCTACACCGTAGGGTACAAAGTTATAAAGTTTACCCGAGCTGTTAACGGGTGAACCGTGGGTTAAGTGTCCACCGTGGGCAAGATTCATACCCATAACGGTATCTCCAACCTCTAACAGTGCGATATAAACAGCCTGGTTTGCCTGAGCACCCGAGTGAGGTTGAACATTGGCAAACTTAGCGCCGAAAAGACGGCAGGCACGCTCACGTGCTATATCCTCAACGATATCAACATACTGGCAACCGCCGTAATAACGCTTACCGGGATAACCCTCAGCATATTTATTAGTTAAAACAGAGCCCATAGCAGCCATCACTGCGGGAGAAACAAAGTTTTCCGATGCAATAAGCTCAATGTTACTTTGCTGACGTCCAAGTTCAAGTTCCATTGCGGCACCGACTTCTTTGTCACGAGCCTTAACAAAACCTACCGAATCCAAAATATCCGAATACATTTTTTTACCTCCGAAAAGTTTTAAACTAAATTAACCAATTCATTATACAATACACAACGAAATAATTCAATACATTTATAACTTAAATTTAATATACTATTTATAAAATCCTTGATAAAACTCTTTAAAAGTTCATAAATGTATGGTATACTAAATGTGTATTCAATTTTTTGCCGGCTTGGGCAAACATATATGTCAGGAGATATTTTTAAAATGGGTTTTTTGAAAAAACTGTTTGGTAACTACAGCGAAAAAGAAATTAAAAGAATTCTGCCTTTGCAACAGGCTGTTTTGGATTTGGAAGAAAAATACGCCGCAATGACCGATGATGAATTGCGCAATATGACCGATAAGCTTAAAGCACAATTATCCGAGGGTAAACCGCTTGACTCAATTTTACCCGACGCTTTTGCCGTCTGCCGTGAGGCTTCCTGGCGTGTGCTTTCAATGAAGCACTTCCCCGTGCAGATTTTGGGCGGTATTATTTTACATCAGGGCCGAATTGCCGAAATGCGTACCGGTGAGGGTAAAACCTTAGTTGCTACCCTGCCCGCATATCTTAATGCTTTGACCGGCAAAGGCGTTCATATTGTAACAGTTAACGACTACCTCGCCCGACGTGACTCGGAATGGATGGGCAAGGTTTACAACTTTTTAGGACTTTCCGTAGGTCTTGTTGTCCCGGGACAAGACCTTGACGAAAAGCGCAACGCTTATAACGCCGACATTACCTACTGTACCAACAACGAATTGGGCTTTGATTATCTTCGTGATAATATGGTGATTTACAAAGAGCAACGTGTTCAAAGAGGCCACAACTACGCCATTGTTGACGAGGTTGACTCCATTTTAATTGACGAAGCAAGAACTCCTCTTATCATTTCGGGCAGAGGTGACAAATCATCCGACCTATATATATCCGCCAACAAATTTGCCCGTGGTTTAAAGTGCGTACGAATAACCGAAACCGACTCAAAAAAGACCGATGAGGAACAGCAGCTTGACGGGGACTATGTTGTTGATGAGAAAGCCAAAACCTGTACTCTTACAGCTAAAGGCGTTCAAAAAGCCGAGGCATTTTTTAACGTTGAAAACCTTAACGACCCCGACAACATAACCGTCTCTCACCACATCCAGCAAGCCATTCGTGCCTACGGTATTATGAAACGCGACGTTGACTATGTTGTAAAAGACGGCGAGGTGTTAATTGTTGACGAATTTACCGGCCGAATTATGTACGGCCGACGTTACAACGAAGGCTTACATCAGGCAATAGAAGCTAAAGAAGGCGTGACCATTGCCAACGAATCCAAGACCTTGGCAACCATTACCTTCCAGAACTTTTTCCGGCTCTACAGCAAGCTCTCCGGTATGACCGG
>JAZSCC010000137.1:0-2514 GCA_045602685.1 Acutalibacteraceae bacterium
CGAATTTGCAGAGGATTCTTGCTGCTGCTGTGTAATCTTCCTTAGAAAGGGCGATAGCAGTAGTACCTTCAAGTACAGACTTCATTTCCTCAAGGTCGGTTCCTTCGATAGCACGGCCGAGAATAGAGTTCTTAACTACGAAGTACTCAACGCCGTTTTCACGAAGCTCCTTACGGAGAGCGGTATCGTCAGCAACGGTGATACCCTTGTAATCTACAACAACACCGGTAATTGCTACAGAAATCTTATCCTTTAATTCTGCAACCTGCTGTTTCTTGAGTTCTAAAACTGATGCGTTTGGCAATGTATTCACCTCCGAATAGTAAAAATGCCTGTTCCAAACGAGGAACAGGCATAATAAAACACAAAATAAGCGTTAAACTAAAGCCGCGTACCTCGGCAGGCGAAAATCTTACGGCGATAACGCCACCTGCTGTCTTTGGAAAGCAACATACGCATTATACAGTGAAGTTTACTATTTGTCAAGTCTTTTTTGTGATTTTTTTCGATTGACTTTTATACATAGGGGTAGTATAATGTCAACCGTTGAAAAATACAAACTTTTGGTTTATATATTATATGTGATATATTCCTTTGAGGAGATGTGCGGTTTGAATAACGTTTTACTTTCTGTATCGGTAGCATTATTAGCAGGTCTTTTAATGACAAGATGTTTTAAGCCTTTAAAATTGCCGTCGGTTACGGCATATTTAATTGCCGGTGTACTGATTGGACCTTACTGCTTAGGTGCAATAGGTTTTGACGGTATCGGCTTTGCCGATTTCCATTCGGTTGAGCGTTTAGGGATTGTCGCTGATGTTGCATTGGGCTTTATTGCCTTTTCAATTGGCAATGAGTTTGTCTTGAGCGACCTTAAAAAGACAGGCAAACAAGCGCTTATTGTTGGCGTTGTTCAGGCAATTGTTGCAATGATATTGGTTGATGCTGCTTTAATTGGGCTACATTTTATTCTGCCTGATAAAATTTCTATGGCACAAGCAATTACTTTAGGTGCAATTGCAACGGCTACTGCTCCTGCTGCAACTTTAATGGTTGTTCGTCAGTATAAAGCAAAAGGTCCGTTAACTAAATTGCTTTTACCTATTGTTGCACTTGACGATGCTGTCGGTTTAATTGCCTTTGCAGTGTCTTTCGGTGTTGCCAAAACTTTGGTGAGCGGTCAGGTCGATTTGATTTCAATTTTGGTCAACCCGATTATTGAAATTGTTTGCTCATTATTGTTGGGTGGTGTAATGGGTTGGGTGTTAACTCAGCTTGAGAGGCTGTTCAACTCTAATACCAACCGCCTTAACCTTACAATAGGCTTGGTTTTCCTTACTACATCTCTTTCAATGCTTAATTTTGAAATAGGTCCTGTACATATCCATTTCTCGTCACTTTTGACCTGTATGATGTTGGGTACCGTTTTTTGTAATATCTGTCCGCTGTCACATGACCTTATGGGTGCAGCAGATAAGTGGACGTCTCCTTTGTTTGCATTGTTTTTTGTTATCAGCGGTGCGGAGCTTGAACTTTCGGTTTTCACGGATTGGGCAATTGTTGTAATCGGTGCAGTGTATATTATTTCCCGTTCTATAGGCAAATATGTTGGAGCCATGGGCAGCGCCGAGCTTACAAAATGCGAGCCTCAAATTGTAAAATATTTAGGTATTACGCTTTTGCCGCAGGCGGGTGTTGCTTTAGGAATGTGCACTACAGTTGCCGCGCAGTTACCTGCAGAGGGCACAATGGTTCGAAATATTACACTTTTTGCCGTGCTGATTTATGAACTGTGCGGTCCTGCTATGACACGTATGGCTTTGACTGCTGCCGGTGAAATAACGCCTAAACCCGATGAGGTTAAGCATCGCCGCCATCACAAACTTATTGCCGCAAAAACAATAAAGAAATAATAATTTAAGTAATATTTATCACCGCAAGGATTTCCTTGCGGTGATTTTTTGTAAAATACTTGTATTTGATTTTTATTCGTGGTATTATTATAATGTATAATTATATTTACTGTTTTGGGGGTATATCGGTGGGCTATAACAATTTAATTGATATGCATATTCATTCCGATAATTCGCACGATGCACATCATTCGGTGACCTTGATTTGCGAAAAAGCGGTGGACAAGGGGTTAAAAGCTATTGCCGTGACCGACCATTGCGATTGCATTAACTATAAAGCCTCAAAGCAGGATGTTATTTGTCGTCAATCAGCCTTTGAAGTCAGAAAGGCACAAATGATATTTAAAGGTCAAATTGACGTTATTTGTGGAATTGAATTAGGTTCGCCTGCGCGTGACCAATCGGCAGTAGATGACGTTTTGAAAAACGGATTTGATTTTGTTTTAGCCTCGGTACATCGCATCAAGGGCAAAAAAGTCAGTTTTGCACATTATGATTTTTCGCGTGAAACCAACCGTCCTGATTGTCTTATCCCCAGATATTTGGATGAGGTTTTGGAAACGGCCAAGTGGGACGGTTTTGACTCGTTAGCGCATTTGAC